>JAGAUY010000024.1 GCA_017620525.1 Oscillospiraceae bacterium
CGCATTCAGAAAACCTATCTTGCGCTGCAAAATGCCTTTGTGGCGCTGCTGGAGGAAAAGCGGTTTGATGAGCTGACCGTCAATGAGCTGTGCGACAGAGCCATGATCCGGCGCACCACGTTTTATAAGCACTTCGGGGATAAATATGAGTATTTTGCTTTCTATATCCGGGAAATGGTTTCCACCTTCCGGGATCAGCTGCCGCCGGATGTGATGGATGGAGAAGCAGCGGCGTATTTCCTGCAAATGAGTCAGGAATTGCTGCGATTCAGGCATATGCACGAGAAAATGGTGCGCAACATTGAAAACAGCAGTATGTTTCCGCTGCTGCTGAGCATCCTGCTGGATCAGATCACAGAGGATATCATCATGGTTCTGCGCCGCTCCTGCCCAGGGCTGGCTCAGGACGCCAGCAAGCTCAAGGGCGTGGCCGCGTTCTATGCAGGGGGGCTCATCAACACCTTCTTTCGCTGTATGCAGAATGATTCCTTCATCGACGAAAACGCTTTTCTGGAAATTGCCGGTGAGTACGCCAGCAAAATACCCCTCTAGCCATTGCGGGCCGAAAGGCTTAACCTAGAATGAACGGTACCGGTCTCACGGCGGACTCCTTATGACAGCGATACTCTGGGTTTTATGTGAATCGATTTCATGGTTTGCGGCGCAATTCCTCCCCCGGTTGTGTTTGTTGCTTTTGATGGAGAATCGTGCTATGTTATAGACAATGCTGAACGCTGACCGAAAAGGAGAATACTGTATGGCAAATTTTACGAAGAAGGCAATCCGGGATTCTTTTGTGAAGCTGCTGAACGAAAAACCCATCAGTCAAATTACCGTTAAGGACATTGTGGAGGACTGCGGGGTGAACCGCAATACCTTCTATTACTACTATCAGGATCTGCCCCAACTGATGGAGAATATAGTAAACGAGGATGCGGAGCGGATTATCCGGGAGCATCCCACCATCGATTCTCTGGACGATTGTCTCAATGCGGCATTGGAATTTGCGCTGTCCAACCGAAAAGCGGTACTGCACATCTATCATTCCGTCAACCGGGACATTTATGAGCAATACCAGTGGCGGGTCTGTACATATGTGGCCACGGCGTATGTGGATGGCGTTCTGGGCGATCGGAAGCTGACTGCGGAGGACCATACCACCATTGTGGATTATCTGAAATGCGTCAGCTTCGGCGTGATTATGGGCTGGCTGGAAACCGGAATGAATCCGGCTGCGCTGGACCGGTTTCGGAGGATTTTTGAATTAAAACACGGCGATCTGGAGCATCTCATTGACCGTTGTGAGAAAATGCGTTCATAAAAACTAGGCAAACCCACCCCCTGTGTCTGAATTACAGGCACAGGGGGTATCTTTGTCCATAGGAAAGAAAGAATCTTCCCGATATAATGAGGGCACAAACCAAGAGCACCTCTAAAGCAGAGGATGCCAATATAACAAGGAGGAAAAATTATGTATTATTCCAGTGGTAACTATGAAGCCTTTGCCCGCCCCAGAAAGCCCGAGGGCGTGGACAACAAGTCCGCCCACATCATCGGCACCGGCCTTGCGGCTCTGACTGCCGCCTGCTATCTGGTTCGTGACGGACAGATGCAGGGTCAGAACATCCACATCTATGAGAAAGACCCCATTCCCGGCGGTGCCTGCGATGGCTGGCAGTAC
>JAGAUY010000004.1 GCA_017620525.1 Oscillospiraceae bacterium
CATTCATCCCCATGGTGAATGTACCCCCCTGTTATGATTTTGTGCAGTTGGCGGACCGCGCAATTATCATAACAGGGTTTTTTACTTATCGCCATAGGCTTTATTGAACCACGCGTCTAACGCGTGGTTTTCTTTATACAATAATCCCCGGATCGCATAACGATCCGGGGTATGTATCGGCATTCGAAACCATGGAAACAAAAGAGATGTGTTGGATAGAAATGAGGAAACGAAACATGGCCTTCTGAATGCACGAATGCATATTACGCAGTTTGAAGCAGCTTGCGGCTGTAGAACCGGTCTGCTTTCACAGAGACATCAGGGAAACTTAAAGCATATAACTCTTTCCAAAATGACTGGAATACTCTTGGCAGTATCCATGACTGCATATTCGCAATCTGCTCAAAGGAATATTTCTCAAGCAATACAACCAGCGCATCTGCCGCTGTTATGTGTAAGCATTCCTCATAGGACTTCCTGAATGCATCTTCCACAATACACCAAACGGCGAAGAATCTGCAGCGGTCATCATCCGTCCATTTCTCACCGGATTCCTTACCCAATGCCTTTTGGAATTTCTCAAAGAAACCTTCCTGTGTGAACTGCAGCTGATACATTCCTGTCAGCCGGAACTGGAAGAGAAAATCATAGTATAGCTGAACTGCCCTCGCACCGGTTTTATTTGGCATCATTCTGATCACATGGGCGCTGATCGTGGGTTTCTTAAGGAATTTCACAACACTGGCTCTCTTCAGGCCGTCTATGATGTAGAATTTCCCCAGATATTCATGGCATTGAATCTGTCCCGCTACTCCACCTCCCCGGAAATACTGCAGATAGATATCCCTCCACGCATCGGCATACTCACTGTGCGGTGTTGATACCGGAAGAAGCTCTTTTGTATAAAGAATACTCTTCTCGGTAGCCTCTGCCACACCTGCAATCAGATTCGTCGGAATATCTATGACACCCAGGTCCTGGCGGCAAGAAATCTCATTGTTATCAATCAGTGTATTCAATGCCACAGGGGATGTGGGAAGCTTATTCTTTACTGCTTTTGCCTGACATCTCATAGCCAGTGCATTGGCCTGCTGATATGCCTCATGTACTTCTCTGTCGAATTTCATACGGTTCCTCCGGTAATACGGAATTGTTCAAACTCATCAGTAATGTTCCGTTAATTGTCACAATTTTCCTGTTTGACCGTATTATATCAGTATTTCATTCAAAAGAGAATAAACTATCTTTGCCTTGATATACACAAAATTATCTTCTTTCTTAGAAAAAATCCAATCAGATTGTGTATGTTATACTTTTGTATGGAGACATTCTTGAAGCACGCACAATGTTCTGCGGATACGGCTTTTCTTATTCCTGACGCAGCGCATACGGATAATCCGCTTTCAGATTCCGGAAGTAGTACTCCCTGTCCCGTTCCGTGATCTCCCGCAGCACACGGCACGGATTACCCACCGCAACCGTATTTGCCGGAATGTCCCTGGTTACAATGCTCCCCGCGCCAATCACTGCGTTATCTCCGATGGTCACACCGGGCAGTACCACACTGTGTGCGCCAATCCATACATTACTGCCAATATGGATGGGAAGAGAATAGTGCGCAACCATCTCCCGGTACAGTGGATATACCGGATGACCCGTGGTACACAAGGTCACATTGGGACCGATCAACACCTTATCGCCAATAAATATTTCTCCGTCATCCACCAGAACCAGATTGAAATTGGAATAAAAATTATCTCCGATATGGACATGTTTTCCATAAGACATATGCACTGGAGGCTCAAAAAAGAATCGTTCTGTGCAGCTGCCCAGAATGCTTCTCATGAGGGCCTGTCTGCGGTCATCTTCTCTCGGGTGGGTGTTGTTATACGCAAACATCACTTCCTTGCAGTAATCCCGCTCTTCCTGCAGCTGCTTCTCCTGCTGGATATCAATGGGATCTTTGTGGCCATGCTCATAGAACAGCATGCCATTATGGATTCGGTCGCATAAATACATCATAATCCTCCTTATAAGCTCGTGTAATGACATTGTGGTGACGAAACCCTGTTTCAGCTTTCCTGGTTCCCGCACGTCTGAATTGCCCATAAACCCCAAAAGTCCCCGGAATTTTTCCGAGGACTTCCAGGTAGGAGGCAACTTCATGGACAGGTCTATTCTATCGTAAGGGACGTTCCTGATTCATCCCGTACTGCCTTTGGTGTTTCTTACTGTCTGAATTATAGCAAAAGATGTCGCAAAACGGAATGAACATTCCTGCCTATAATATACACAAAATAACTTTGTTTCGGTGTCTTCCCCCTGCACAGAACCACTGTAACGGCAACATTAACAACCCAAAAAGATTCCAAAACTTACCGTTATTCAGACAAAAAGCTCTGTCCCATCTGTTGCGGGACAGAGCTTATCTTTATCCGTATAGCGATACCGACATCACTTAAAATATTTTACTGCTGCCTCAAACATACGGATATCATACGCACCCGGCACGTTCCTGTACAGACCGCTGCCAATGCGCTCGCTGTGGCCCATCTTGCCGAACACCCGGCCATCCGGGGATGTGATACCCTCAATGGCATACATCGAACCATTGGGATTGAAATGCACATCGGCAGTAGCTACACCGTCAAGATCCACATACTGGGTTGCAATTTGTCCATTGGCAGCGAGCTTGCGCACCAATTCCTCCGAAGCCAGGAATCTGCCTTCACCGTGAGAAATAGGGACATTGACAATATCGCCCACATTCATCAGATGCAGCCAGGGGGACTTGTTGGATGCGATGCGTGTACGGACAATGCGGCTCTGATGGCGGTTAATTGTGTTAAAGGTCAGAGTAGGACAGTCTTCATCGGTATCCATGATCCTTCCGTAGGGCACCAGTCCCAGTTTGATCAGCGCCTGGAAACCATTGCAGATACCGCACATCAGGCCATCGCGATTCTCCAGCAGATCTATAACACCTTCCTTGACTGCTTCATTGCGGAAAAATGCCGTAATAAATTTACCGGAGCCATCCGGTTCGTCGCCGCCGGAAAAGCCGCCGGGGATAAAAATCATCTGTGCGGACTTCATTCCATTTGCAAATCTGTCAACGGACCGGGTAATCCCTTCCGCGCTCAGATTATTGATGACGATAATCTCCGGCTCTGCGCCTGCATCCAGTACTGCCTTGGCAGAATCGTACTCGCAGTTTGTGCCGGGAAAAGCAGGAATCAAAACCTTAGGCTTCGCGACCTTAATGACAGGTGCTTTACAGCGCTCTGCCTGATAAGAGAAGGTCTCCTGAGGCTTGGGGTCCGTCGGAATGTTACAGGTGTATACGCTTTCCAGCTTTTCTTCATAGAGATCCAGAACGGAGTTGTGGTCCAGCGCATCTTCCTGATAGGAGAAGGAACCATCCGCGGTGGTAATACCCAGAACCTTTCCCACGCTGCCTTCAGCCATTTCCAGAACAAAACCGCCGTATGCGTAACCAAAGATCTCTTCCATGGACAGATGATCATCAAATGCCAGACCATAGCCGTTGCCGAATCCCATTTTCATCACTGCTTCCGCCACACCGCCCATGCCGGGGGTATAGGCGGCAACGGCCTTTCCGCTTCTGAGCAGCTTTGTTACGGTGGCAAAGTTCTCCAACAGGGACTGGGTACAGGGCAGGTTGTCTTCATCATAATCCGGCTTCAGCAGGCAGACTTTATGTCCTGCTGCCTTGAACTCCGGAGATACCACATCTGTAACCCGTCCGGTGGTGACAGCAAAAGAGACCAGCGTGGGGGGAACATCCAGATCTTCAAAGCTGCCGGACATGGAATCCTTACCGCCAATGGCGCCGATGTTCAAATTCATCTGAGCCTTGAAAGCACCCAGCAGCGCCGCCAGAGGCTTTCCCCAGCGTCTGGGGTCATTGCCCAGGCGCTCAAAATATTCCTGGAATGTCAGATAAACATCTTCAAAGGAAGCACCGCTGGCAACGAGTTTGGAGACGGATTCCACCACTGCCAGATATGCACCGTGATATGGGCTGGCTTCCGCGATAAACGGATTGTAGCCAAAGGACATGAAAGAGCAATCATCCGTGTGCTTTTTCTCAACACTGATTTTCTGAACCATGGCCTGAATGGGTGTCAGCTGATGCTTGCCGCCAAAGGGCATCAGAACCGTACCGGCACCGATGGTGGAATCAAATCGCTCTGAAAGACCACGCTTGGAGCAGGAGTTGAGGTTGGAAGCAACAGACTTGAAATTCTCGCAGAACGTGCCGATTACTGCCTTATTATAGGCAGCAGGCGCTGCGGGAGCAACCGTAACATGCTTGTCCGCACCGTTGGAATTCAGGAATTCCCGGCTGATATCGCAGATCTTCTGGCCGTTCCAGTTCATTACCAGCCGTGCTTCTTCCGTAACAACAGCCACAGGCACCGCGTTCAGGTTTTCTTCCATGGCAAGTTCCAGGAATCCGGGCACATCCTCCGCTGCAATCACCACAGCCATACGCTCCTGAGATTCGGAGATTGCCAGTTCCGTGCCGTCAAGGCCTTCATACTTTTTGGGAACCTTATCCAGATCAATAATCAAACCATCAGCCAGTTCGCCGATGGCAACGGATACGCCGCCTGCGCCAAAATCGTTGCACCGCTTGATCAGCCTGGAGGCATCGGGATTGCGGAACAGGCGCTGCAGTTTCCGCTCTTCGGGGGCATTGCCTTTCTGAACCTCGGAACCGCAGGTCTCAACGGACTGCACGGTGTGGGCTTTGGAGGAGCCGGTTGCACCGCCGATGCCGTCACGGCCCGTGTTTCCGCCCAGCAGCACCACCACATCTCCGGCTGCAGGACATTCCCTGCGGACATTTTCAGCAGGAGCGGCTGCGATCACCGCACCGATTTCCATGCGCTTGGCCGCGTAACCGGGGTGGTATATTTCATCCACGATGCCAGTTGCCAGACCAATCTGGTTGCCGTAGGAGGAATAGCCCGCAGCAGCAGTTGTGACGATCTTTCTCTGGGGCAGCTTGCCGGGGATCGTCTCGGAAACACTCTGAAGGGGGTCTGCCGCACCGGTGACGCGCATAGCGCCATAGACATAAGCGCGTCCGGACAGAGGATCCCGAATCGCACCGCCGATGCAGGTGGCTGCGCCGCCGAAAGGCTCAATCTCCGTGGGATGATTATGGGTCTCATTCTTAAACAGCAGAAGCCAGGGCTCTTTTACACCGTCAACTTCCACCTCGATCTTAACGGTGCAGGCATTGATCTCTTCGGATTCATCCAGCTTGTCAAGCTTTCCGTTTGCTTTCAAATGCTTTACCGCAACAGTTGCCAGATCCATCAGGCAAACAGGCTTCGAGCCGGAGTAATTATTACGAACAGCAAGATACTCTGCGTAGGCTTGCTGCAGCAGCGGATCCTCAAATTCCACAGAGTCGATCACCGTAGAGAATGTGGTATGACGGCAGTGGTCGGACCAATAGGTGTCAATCATGCGGATCTCGGTAATGGTGGGATTGCGGTTTTCCACCTTGAAATAACTCTGACAGAAGGTGATATCATCCAGATCCATGGCAAGGGCGTACTGTCTGATAAAATCCGCCAGTCCTTCCTGATCCAGCTCAAGGAAGCCATCCAAAACCGCCACTTCTGTAGGGATCTCAGTCACCATGACCAGAGTTTCCGGCAGTTCCATGGATGCTTCCCGGCACTCCACGGGATTGATCACATACTTGTTAATCTCAGCAATGTCCCGTTCAGAAAGATTGCCGTACAGGGCATAGACCTTGGCAGTCCGAATCAGGGGGCGCTCCCCCTGGGAAATGATCTGAATACATTGAGCGGCAGAGTCTGCCCGCTGGTCGAACTGACCGGGAAGGGCTTCCACAGCAAAAACGCAGGCGCCGGGCAGATCCGCTTCAGCAGTGACAACATCCAACCGGGGCTCGGAAAACACCGTCTTCTTTGCATACTCGAACAGTTCCCCGGTAATGTTTTCCGCATCATAGCGGTTCAATACCCGGACGTTTTCCAGCGAAGGGATATTCAACAGATTCCTTGCATCGCTCAGCAGGGCTTTCGCCTCATTTGCCAGATTCTTTTTCTTCTCAACAAATACGCGGTAGACCATCAGTTTTCCTTTCCGGCCTTCATGGCCCTCGCTCCGATATCACTTCTGCAATAGGAATTTTCAAATCGCACGCCTCCGCTGAGCCGGTAGGCTTCGGCGATGGCTGCTTTCAGAGAATCCGCCACGGCGGTGGTTCCGGTGACCCGGCCTCCGGAGGTGACCAGCTTTCCATCTTCCAGCTTTGCGCCTGCTACATAGGTCGCAGCAGAGGCCTCGTCGGTCATGGTGATTTCGAAACCCTTCTGATAGGAAGCCGGATAGCCCCTGGATGCCTGAATCACACAGCAGGCGTAGCTGTTGGAGAATTTCACATCTGTTTCGTTCAGAGTGCCGCTGGTGGTTGCCTGCATAACGGTCAACAGGTCGCTTTCCATCAGGGGCAAAACCACCTGTGTTTCCGGATCACCGAAACGGCAGTTGTACTCGATGACCTTGGGGCCGTCAGGCGTAAGCATCAGTCCGAAATACAGGCAGCCTTTGAAGGTACGGCCCTCCGCGTTCATAGCATTCATGGTGGGGATAAAAATCTCCTCCATGCAGCGTTTTGCAATCGCTTCCGTATAATAGGGATTGGGAGCAACAGTGCCCATTCCGCCGGTATTCAAGCCGGTATCATTGTCACCGGCACGCTTGTGGTCCATGGAGGACACCATAGGTTTCACACACTTGCCGTCAGTAAAAGCCAGTACGGAAACCTCCGGGCCGGTGAGATATTCCTCCACCACCACCCGTCTGCCGGATGCGCCAAAGATTCCTTCTTCCATCATATCCCGAACTGCCTTTTCAGCTTCCTCACGGGTCTGGGCGATGATGACACCCTTACCCAGCGCAAGGCCGTCGGCCTTGATGACAGTGGGAATGGGAGCGGTCTGCAGATACTCCAACGCCTTTTTCACATCATCGAACACTTCGTATGCAGCGGTTGGAATTGCGTACTTTTTCATCAGGTTCTTGGCAAACACCTTGCTGCCTTCGATGATCGCCGCACAGGAGCGGGGGCCGAAGCAGGCAATCCCCTTTTCCTCCAGGGCATCCACACAGCCCAGAACCAGAGGATCATCCGGCGCAACCACCGCATAATCGATTTTGTTTTCCACCGCAAATTCCACGATTTTCTCAATATCCGTGGCACCGATGGGAACGCAGCGTGCATCCCGGGCAATGCCGCCATTACCGGGCAGCGCGTAGATTTCGCTGACCCGGGGATTCTTTTTCAGACCCTTGATGATGGCATGCTCTCTACCACCGCCGCCAACAACCACGATTTTCATATCTTTCACCTCTCAATGGTGGAACAGGCGCATTCCGGTAAATGCCATAACCATGCCCCACTGATCGCACTGGGCGATGACCTGATCATCCCGGATGGAGCCGCCGGGCTCTGCGATATACTTGACACCGGAGGCTTTGGCCCGCTTGATGTTATCGGAGAAGGGGAAAAACGCATCGGAGCCAAGGGCCACACCGTCGAAAGAGGCAAGGAAAGACTTTTTCTCCTCCCCGGTCAGAGGCTGGGGCTGCATCGTAAAGTAGTTCTGCCAAATGCCGTCAGCGCAAACATCCTCTTCATTGCCGTTAATGTAGCCGTCAATGACGTTGTCACGGTTGGGTCTGCCCAGATCATCCCGGAAAGGCAGTGCCAATACCTTCGGATGCTGGCGCAGGAACCAGGTATCCGCCTTGGTACCTGCCAGACGGGTGCAATGGATTCTGGACTGCTGACCAGCGCCCACGCCAATGGCCTGACCGTCATAGGCAAAACATACAGAGTTGGACTGGGTGTACTTCAATGTGATCAGAGAAATGATCAGATCAATCTTCGCAGATTCGGGCAGCTCCTTGTTGGCAGTGACGATGTTTTCCAGAAGATGTTCGCCGATCTTGAAATTATTACGGCCCTGCTCAAACGTGATACCGTAAACCTGCTTATGCTCTCGGGTATCGGGTACAAAATCAGGATCGATGGCCACCACATTATAGCTGCCCTTTCTCTTGGTCTTCAGGATTGCCAGGGCTTCGTCGGTATAGCCGGGAGCAATAACACCATCGGAAACTTCCCGGGCAATCAGCTTTGCGGTGGTGACGTCGCAGATATCGCTGAGCGCCACCCAGTCGCCGAAGGAACACATCCGGTCCGTACCCCGGGCACGGGCATAGGCACAGGCCAGAGGGCTGTCATCCAGCTCGGGAATATCGTCCACAAAGCAGGCCTTCTTCAGCGTGTCGGGAAGGATTTTGCCCACTGCGGCCGAGGTGGGAGAAACGTGCTTGAAGGAGGTAACGGCACACATGCCGGTGGCTTCCTTCAGCTCCCTGACCAACTGCCAGGAGTTCAGAGCATCCAGAAAATTGATGTAGCCGGGACGGCCGTTCAGGATGGTGATGGGCAGGTCGCTGCCGTCGTGCATATAGATCGATGCGGGCTTCTGATTGGGGTTGCAGCCATATTTCAGTTCAAATTCTTTCATTTATAACTCCTCACACGTTCTTGTTGATCAGGCGGTTCTTCATTTCGCCGGTTGCCAGGTCAATATAGCGGACGTACAGGGAAATCTTATTATTCTCGTCCAGCGCGTTCCAGATTTCGGAAGTAAATACGTCAATATCATCGGGGATGCTGACCCGTTCCGGTTCACCCTGGAAGGTGGGAATGGGGTTGCCGTCGCAGACATAGGTATGGAGGAAATGCCCCAGACCTGCTTTGGAAGCATAGTGGAAACCAAACCGGTTGCAGAAGGAACCTTCTTCGTCGCCGGATTTGAGAATGCTCATCTGATATGTGAAGCCGCCATTTTCGAATGTCAGCATACCGCTGATTCTGGGCGTCCAGTTGGGGCCGTCCGGCTCAAATTCCCGGGCTGCCAGGGCGGTATCAAAGGAGATACCGGACTTCAGACCATCGTACACCGTATCAGTCTGGTTGCCGTTGGTAACGATCAGGTTGTTTTCGAACTGCCGGATGGCGGCGTATATAATCAGGCTGGGATCTTCCACTTTGGACAGGTCAAACGGTTCGGTAAAAACTTCGCCGTTCTTCTCCGTAAAGATCCGGTTGCGGCTGTTGCTGCTTCTGCCCATAATAAAGTAGGCAGCCACAGCGGACTTACCGTCCTGGGATTTGCCGAGGATGATGCCCCGACCGGGATAGGTATTGCCCTCCAGCCGCTGGGAAACGGACTTGATTTCATAGATGTTCATTTCATTTTCCTCCTAAGATGGATGCGCAGACCTTTTCTGCCGCCTGGGGAAGCAGAACCCATTCCGCCTGCTCCATCACTCTTCTTTGCAGAATTTCCGGGGTATCGCCGGGCAGGATCTCCACGCTCTTTTGGGCGATGATCTCTCCGCCGTCGCATAATTCATTGACAAAATGCACCGTAGCACCGGTGACCTTCACACCGTAGTCCAGCGCGGCTCTGTGAACCCGCAGGCCGTAGAATCCTTCTCCACAGAAGCTGGGAATCAGGGACGGATGGACGTTGATGATGCGTTTGGGATAGCAGGATGTAAACTGCTCCGTCAGGATGGTCATGAAGCCTGCAAGAACAATCAGATCAATGCCGTGCAGTGCCAGAATATCTTTGAGCTTTTCTTCAAAAGCTTCCTGGGAGATGTAATCCTTTTTCAAAACAACCTCTGTGGCGATGCCTGCCTTTTTTGCCCGTTCCAGAGCATAGGCATCGGCATTATTGGACACCACCAGTGCAATCTTGCCGCTGATCAATTCTCTTCCCTGGGCATCGATCAGCGCCTGTAAATTGGTGCCGCCGCCGGATACGAAGACCGCAATTCTCGCTTTCACTGCAAAATCACCTTTTCTTCGTTCTCGATAATCTCGCCGATGAGGTATGCGTCCTCACCGCAGGATTTCAGGATATCCAGCGTCATTTCCGCCTGCTCCCGGGGCACAACCACACTCATACCCACACCCATATTAAAGGTGTTGAACATGTCCCGCTCAGGGATGTTTCCGGTCTCAGCAATGAGCTTGAATACAGGCAGCACTTTCACTGCGGACTTGTCAATTCTGGCGCACAGACCATCGGGAATGCTGCGGGGAATGTTTTCATAGAAGCCGCCGCCGGTGATATGGCTGATGCCCTTGACATCCACCTTTTCCAGCAGCGCCAGAATACTCTTTACATAGATTCTGGTGGGAGTCAGAAGCGTTTCGGCAATGGAGGCACCGCCGAGGGCTTCACAGGGCTTCTTCAGCTCCGGATTGTTTTCCACATCAAAGACTTTCCGGACCAGACTGAAGCCGTTGGAATGGACACCGGAGGAAGCCAGTGCGATAACCACATCTCCCGGGGCCATTTTGCTGCTGTCGATGATCTTTTTCTTATCCACGATACCAACGGAAAAACCTGCCAGATCGTAGTCATCCTCAGGCATCATGCCGGGATGCTCTGCAGTTTCGCCGCCGATGAGGGCGCAGCCGGAACGGACACACCCCTCCGCCACACCGGAAACGATCGATGCAATCTTCTCCGGGATGTTCTTTCCGCAGGCGATGTAGTCCAGGAAAAACAGAGGTTTTGCACCGCAGCAGATGATATCGTTGACACACATGGCAACACAGTCGATACCAATGGTGTCATGTCTGTCCAGCAGCTGAGCAATGCGCAGTTTGGTACCCACACCGTCGGTGCCGGAAACCAGAACCGGTTCCTCACAGCCTGCCAGATTCAGCCCGAAGCAGCCGCCGAAGCCTCCCACATCGTCCAGACATCCGTCATTTCTGGTTCGAGCCACATGCTTTTTCATCAGTTCCACCGCCCGGTAACCGGCGGTGATATCCACACCGGCCGCAGCATAGCTTTCAGACCGGGAATTATTGTGATCCATAGTTCTTATTCCTTTCCATTCCAGCAGTATGTACACACATCGCATTCAGGAAGTCCGATGGCTTCCAGAATTCCCTCCAGGCTCTGATATTCCAGGGAGGAGAAGTGGAACCGGTCGCAGATGGCCTGGCGCATTTTTCTTCCCCGCTCAGTAGCTCCATCCATGTATTCTTCCAAATGGTTCAGGCCCTCCTCCCCTTCCAGTTCCAGAATGGTACTGCGGGTGATCAGTTCCCTGTCAGAGGTGGACCGGGAGAAATTCAGATATTTGCAGGCATGCATCACAGGCGGGCAGGCAGAACGCATATGAACTTCCTTTGCGCCATGCTCATACAGAAAGTCAACCGTTCCCTGCAGCTGGGTACCCCGGACAATGGAATCGTCCACAAACAAGAGCTTCTTATCCTGAATCAACTCCTTTACGGGAATCTGTTTCATTTTTGCAACTACCTTACGTTCACGCTGGGTGGCAGGCATAAAGCTCCGGGGCCAGGTGGGCGTATATTTGATAAAGGGTCGTGCAAAGGGAATGTGGCTGGCGTTGGCGTAGCCGATGGCATGGGGTGTTCCGGAATCCGGTACACCGCCCACGTAGTCTATATCCCTACAAATCCCCTTCTCAAGGTCCGCTTTAGCAATGATGCCGCCGTTGCGGTAGCGCATTGTTTCCACGTTTATGCCCTCATAGCAGGAGGTTGGATAGCCGTAATAAGACCAGAGAAACGCGCAGATCTTCTTTTCTTTCCGGGCAGGGACCAGAATCTCAAATCCATCGGGGCTAATTTCCGCCACCTCGCCGGGTCCCAGTTCCCGGATGGGTTCGTAGCAGAGCTTCACACCGGCATAATCTTCAAACGTAACGCAGTAGCCCTGCCCGTTCTTACAGATAACGGCTGGCAGACGGCCCATCTTATCCCGGGCAGCAATGAGATTGCCGCCCTCTTTCAGAATCAGAATGGAAGCGGTGCCATCGATCATATCCTGGGCGAAGCGGACTCCCTCTGCGAAAGAGCTTTTCTGATTGATCAAAGCCGCCACCAGTTCGCTGGAATTAATTCTGCCGCCGGTCATCGCCTCAAACTGGCCGCAGTTGGAAGATAAATATTTTTCGATCAATTCATCGGCATTGTTAATGATGCCCACGGTGCATATGGCATAAGTTCCCAACCGGGAACGCATCAGCAGAGGCTGCGGATCACTGTCACTGATGCATCCGATGGCTGCGCAGCCGGTCATCTCCTCCGGTGTCTTGGAAAATTTTGTGCGAAACGGCGCATTTTCAATATTATGTATTTCTCTCTGAAGACCCAATTCTTCATCGTAGGCAGCCATGCCGCCCCGTCGGGTGCCCAGATGGGAATGATAGTCAGTGCCAAAAAACACATCAAGTATACAGTTCCTGCGGGAAGTAGCCCCGAAAAAACCACCCATAGGTGTGTCCTCCTTTGTTGTTGTGCGAAAGGGATTAATTATGCGAAAAACAGCTTGTTCAGGGTCATGGGATCCACATACTCGCCGTCCTTGTAAACACGCATATTGCCGGAAGCGATCTCGTCGATCAGCATCACATTTCCCTCGGAATCGTAGCCGAATTCAAATTTAATGTCGTAGAGTTCCAGACCCTTATCCTTCAGGTCATCGGCGACGATCTTTGTGATTGCCTGAGTCATTGCCTTCAGAGAATCGTACTGCTCTGCGGTCATGACGCCCAGATCCACAAGGCCGTCCTTCGTGACCAGAGGATCTCCTTTTTCATCATTCTTGAAGGTAGTCTCCACATAGGCGGGCAAATCCTGACCCAGCACGCAGTAATCCGAGTAACGGCGGTAGAAAGAGCCGACTGCTTTCATGCGGCAGATCACCTCCAGGCCCTTGCCAAACACCTTTGCACAGAGTACTTCCATGGTGGTGTTTTCCAGATCGGCACTGACATAGTGGGTTGCAATGCCTGCAGCCTTGATCTTTTCGAAGTAGTAAACGGACATACGCAGATTGACGTCGCCAACACCCTCAATAGTCAGGCCCACACTGTTTTCACCGGGATCGAACACACCGTCCTTACCGGTACAGTCGTCCTTGAACTTCAGCAGACAGTTGCCATTGTGCAGTTCATAAACATTCTTGGTTTTGCCGGTGTAACGCAGTTTCATATTCTCCATAATAGTACCTCTTTCTTTATACTGAATTTGATTGGAACGTATTTTATGAATTTACCTCGGTCTGCAGCGCATTGTCCTTTTCCAGAGTTCTGGCTGCATCTGCCATACGCATATCATGCAGCTTATTTGCCAGGTCCTGATCCGTCACTGCCAGAATCTGGGCAGCCAGCAAGGCCGCATTGACGCCTCCGTTGATCGCAACAGTTGCCACGGGGATGCCGGAGGGCATCATCACCGTTGAAAGCAGCGCATCCATCCCATCCAGGGACGCACCTTTGCAGGGGATTCCAATAACAGGAAGGGTCGTGTTTGCGGCAATCGCTCCCGCCAGGTGTGCCGCCATACCGGCAGCTGCAATGATGACTCCAAATCCGTTTTCTCTGGCGTGAACCGCAAAAGCACGGGCCTGTTCCGGTGTACGATGGGCAGAATAAATATGGCATTCATAAGGAATATCCAGTTTCTTTAAGGTATCCATGGTTTTCCGCAGGATGGGCAGATCACTGTCACTGCCCATGACAATTCCAACTTTTTTCATACGGTCCTCCTAAAATAAACGTGCACACTTACCCCTTGTACCGGATAAGTGTGCACTGTGATTGGTATGAAAGAGAAGCCCTTACTTCACACGGTGTCGCACTTATTTCGTACTAATTAGCTGATAAGGGGTGTCAATACAAGATAATTATACCATTCTGGAAAGATTGTTCAATTCGCATCGGTACAGTATTTGCTAGTTTTTCCATATTAATTTTGGTTGTTTTGCTGTTTTTTACGTCATATCGTTGTATAGCGCAAAAGATTTATTGACGTTTTCAACAACAGATGATAGAATATTGAATCAAAGAATATAAATAAACGGAGGTCAAGCAAATGGCATACTACTACCCTGAACCCAGCCACACATTCAGCGAGTATCTTCTGATTCCCGGTTACACATCGGAAACCTGCGTCCCTGACAATGTTACCCTGAAAACACCCCTGGTCAAATATCGCAAGGGTGTAGAAGAGCCCGCCATCAGTCTGAACATCCCTCTGACTTCTGCTGTTATGCAGTCTGTGTCCAACGACACCCTGGCAATCGCACTGGCAAAAGAAGGCGGCATCAGCTTTATCTACGGATCCCAGAGCATTGAAAATCAGGCTGCTATGGTCCGCCGTGTAAAGAATTACAAGGCAGGCTTCGTTGTCTCCGCCTCCAATCTGACTCCCGACAATACCTTGGCCGACGTTCTGGAACTGAAGGAACGCAATGGCTACTCCACCATGGCCGTCACGGAGGATGGCACCGCTAATGGCAAGCTTCTGGGCATTGTTACCGGCCGCGACTACCGCCTGTCCCGGATGACCACTGATGTAAAGGTGAGAGATTTTATGACGCCCCGTGATAAACTGGTGGTCGGCCATAAGAATATCACCCTCTCCGGCGCCAACGACATTATCTGGGATCACAAGCTCAACAGTCTGCCCATTGTCGACGAGGACGACCATCTCCTGTATTTTGCGTTCCGGAAAGACTATGACTCCCACAAGGACAATCCTCTGGAGCTGCTGGATGCTGAAAAACGCTATCTTGTAGGTGCCGGTATCAATACCCGGGACTACGAAAAGCGGGTTCCTGCCCTGCTGGAGGCCGGTGTGGACGTGCTGGTCATCGACTCTTCTGAGGGCTACACCTGCTGGCAGGCAAAGACCATTGCCTGGATCCGTGAGCATTACGGCGATAGCGTCAAAGTGGGCGCAGGCAATGTTGTAGATCGGGATGGATTCCTGTTCCTTGCCCAGGCCGGTGCAGACTTTGTAAAAATCGGTATCGGCGGCGGCTCCATCTGCATCACCCGCGAGACCAAGGGTATCGGTCGCGGACAGGCTACTGCCGTCATCGATGTGGCCCAGGCCCGTGACGAATACTTCAGGGAAACCGGAATCTATATTCCCATCTGCTCCGATGGCGGCATCGTCCATGATTACCACATGACGCTGGCTCTGGCCATGGGTGCGGACTTCCTGATGTTGGGCCGTTACTTCGCCCGATTTGATGAATCCCCCACCAATAAGGTTATGGTCAACGGCGCTTACATGAAAGAATACTGGGGTGAAGGCTCCAATCGTGCCCGCAACTGGCAGCGTTATGACCTGGGCGGCGCCAGCAAGCTGACCTTTGAAGAAGGTGTTGACTCCTATGTTACCTATGCGGGTTCCCTGCATGACAATGTGGAATCCAGCCTGTACAAGGTTAAGTCTACCATGTGCAACGTGGGTGTCATTAACATTCCTGATCTGCAGCGGGATGCAAAAATCACTCTGGTCTCCTCCACTTCCATTGTCGAGGGCGGCTATCATGATGTGACCCTTCGCTCTGCAAGCGGCGCAAAATAAGTCGCCGTTTTGATTGGCTGACTTCTCTTATCCATACAGGTGCATTAAACGACCTTACATTGTTTTTTAGAAAACGATGTGGGGTCGTTTTTCTTCCCTGTCGCTGACCAAAATCCAGTTTCTGCTGGTATCTTCGTATTATAGTATATAGAATTATTGATATAATTGGAATAAACTACTTTGTCCATTATATACACAAAGTTATTATATCCGGTTCCACCTGCCTGGATTTCAGCAATTTCTCGTTATCCTGGGTTCCTTCCATATCCCTGATGCTGGCTTACAGGACAGAGTTGACAAGAGAAACCTTATATACTCTGATTTCCATTGTGTTATGTGCTGTTCTGGTGCCAATTTGCAAACCAATCATAACCGCAGATCCATCCTTCCTCCGCTCAGTGCGCTGTATTCTGCCCCCGGCTGCATCCTGCCAGTCTGCCACATTGTTTCAGTATAAAAATTCGAAATTCCCCGAATCATCCAGTGATTCGGGGAATTTCGAAGAGAGGAGAAAAACTACATGAGAAGAATCAATATATATCTATCGGGCTTGTAGAAAAGGCATCCTTTTCAACCCCTGTGGGAATCTCTTTTGTATGGCCTTATTATAGCAGCAAAAGCCTGATTATTGAATAAACTAACTTCCACAAAGCATACACAAAATTAGTTTAATAGAGTTTTTGGACAGAATACTCTAATAAAATCAGCGTCAAAAGAACGAATGCACCCCTCTGATACATCCGTATCAGAGGGGCGCATCATATGGAAACTACTCAATTTATCTTAACAAATTCTTTACAGCAGGTTGGAGAAGTGCTTGATGGTGCGGACCATCTGAGAAACGTAGGAGTTCTCGTTGTCGTACCAGGAAACGACCTGAACCTGAGTCTTGCCGCCTTCCAGAGCGCAGACCATGGTCTGGGTGGCGTCGAACAG
>JAGAUY010000025.1 GCA_017620525.1 Oscillospiraceae bacterium
ATACTTCAGCAGGTGGGCCAGCATCTTGGGGGAGGTCAGGTCGTTGATAGCGACAACCTCGAAGCCCTCAGCACCGAACATCTGACGGAAAGCCAGACGGCCGATACGACCGAAACCGTTAATAGCAACTTTAACAGACATAATATTATCCTCCATTACATATCGTTTTTTGTGTACATACTGGTGTTTTGCCGTTCAATAAGGGAGGTCCCTTTTCATCCCGGATGATTACCCGAAACCATTCAGTTCCTTCCCTTTGCTGACTTCATTATAACCCGGCAGGCCAAAAAATGGAATGGACGTTTCTTTCCAGAATATACACAAAGTTATTTTTCAGTCTGAACGAAATCAGTTCTTGATTCAGGATATTTTCGGAAAAACGTCCTCCAGATTCACAACGACGGAACCATAGCGCTTTTTCCAGACTGCGCGGAGTGCATTTTCCAGCTCCCATGCATGCATCTTGGTGATTTCACTGTAAGAATACTCATCCAGAAGGGAAACAAAAATATCCGCCGCTGTCATATGCTTTTCTTCCGTGAACACCTTTTTATAGATGCATTCAAATACATTCCAATTGAACAGGAAGCTGTACCGGTCCGTATCCTTCCATACATAATCGGACTCGTAACCCAGTGCTTCCTGCAGCTTCTCAAAATTCTCAGGGTTATTGAAGGACAACTGGTACAGGCCGGTCAGGCAGAAATGCTTCAGAAACTGGAAATAGGACTGGATTTCTTTATCCTGACTTTCAACAGGCATCAATCTGACCACCTGTGCGGAAATTACGGCCTCGCCGCAGCTTTTCAGGACACTCACCCGCTTCTGACCGTCAATAATATAGAAACGTCCGAGATATTCATAGCAGCTGATGGGGTTACGGATGCCCTCATCGGTGAAATAATCCCGATAAAGACTGCGCCACTTTGCTGCAAAGTCACTGGCTTCAGACGCCAGCGGCATGAAATCGGGGGTATAGAGATGATTCTCTGCGCCGGGAGCTGCCACACCTACGATCTTGTCAACGGGAATATCCATAACACCGATGCAAACCGCTTCGGCGACCTTGCTCATATCCGTGATTGTGCTGAGTACTGCCGGGTGATCGTTTTCGTCCCGGGCTGTTAATGTGCGCTGATTTCTGGACGCGATACTGTGGACAATGTTATACAACTGCCGTGCTTCTTTCTCAAATTTCATAGGAATCCTCCTGTCTGAATGAAAGTTTGTTTTGTTTACACTGACATTATAGCTATCAATACAGAAATATTGAATAAACAAAGTGCCACAATACATGCACAAAACTATTTTTTATATTATTCAAAGAGTATCTATGCAAAAGATTTTATCAGTACTGGCAACTATTATTATCGTATATTCCAAATTTCCTAAAGTATTTAATATATTTTATGACACTGAACCTCTTTACCTATCATGAACTAAACGATACTATCAATATTCCTAACGCAAACAAACGCCCCAGATTTAACAATCCGGGGCGTCTGTTGAAATGGAAGATTTATATGGACGCATTCCTGGCAAACAGCCAGGAGCTGCGGCACATATCATCAACGGTATGGGTCGCTTCCCAGCCCAGAAGTTCCTTCGCCTTTGCAGCATCCGCCCAGAACGCAGGCAGGTCTCCGTCCCGACGGGGTCCGATCTCATAAGGCAGTTTCATATCATTGACCTTCTCAAAAGCGGTCACCAGTTCCAGAACGGAAATACCATTGCCGGTGCCCAGGTTGATGGCCTCCACCCCCTGGTGCTCCGCAGCGTACTCCAGAGCCTTCAGGTGTCCGAGCGCCAGGTCCACAACGTGCAGATAGTCGCGCTGGCAGGTTCCGTCGGCGGTATCATAGTCGCCGCCGAAGATGGTCAGTTTCTCCAGCTTCCCTGCCGCCACCCGGCCGATGTAAGGCATCAGGTTATTGGGGATACCATTGGGATCATCACCCAGCAGGCCGGACTCATGGGCACCGATGGGATTGAAATAACGAAGCAGGATGGCACAAAAATCAGGATGGGCAGTGCAGTAGTCGGTCAGGATCCGTTCAATCATGACCTTGGTCCAGCCGTAGGGAGAAGAAGACTGGATCGCGGGCATTTCCTCCTTGTAAGGATGGGGGTTATCAGGACCATATACCGTGGCAGAAGAAGAGAACACCAGCTTTTTGCAGTCAAATTCTTCCATCACTTCCAGCAGCGTCAACGTGCTGTCCAGATTGTTGCGGTAATACTGCAGGGGCTTTCTGACACTCTCGCCCACCGCCTTGAAACCGGCAAAATGGATCACAGCGTCAATGTCCTGATTCCGGAATACATCCCACAGTTTTTCCTTATCTGCACAGTCGATCCAGTAAAAGTCCAGCTTCTTGCCAGTAATCTCCTTGATTCGGTCAATCACTTCATACTTGGCATTGGACAAATCATCCACTACCACAACCTTATGACCGGCATTCAGCAGCTCCACTGCGGTATGACTCCCGATGTATCCGGCGCCTCCGGTTACGAGGATATTCATAGGTTATACCTCCCTGTTCACATAGCGGATGAAACGGTCAAAGGCCGCCGCTCCATCGGGCGTTCTTTTATAGACACCTGCATGCTCCAGAACTTTCTCGAATACCTTGCCCACTTCCAGTTTCAGAATACATGCCGTATTGTCAGACGTAAACTGATGATTCTCTTTCAGTTCCCGGATCCACTGCTCATGCTTTGCCAACTCACCGGTAAGGGGACGCTTCATCAAAATAGCTTCTTCCAGATCCGCCAGCTCCCCTTTCAATCGGGAGGGCAGAACTGCCAGACCCATCACCTCGATCAGGCCGATGTTCTCTTTCTTGATATGATGCAGCTCGGCATGGGGATGATAGACACCCAGCGGATGCTCTTTGGTGGTGATGTTATTGCGCAGCACCAGATCCATCTCATAATCCTCTCCCCTGCGGCGGGCGATGGGAGTAATGGTATTGTGAAGTTCACCCTTGCTTTCCGCAAAAATGAACACATCCGCATCCGTATATCCCCGCCAGGACTGGAGGATTCTGTCCGCCAGATCCGCAATGCGCTGCTTGTCCGGGCAGGTCAAGCGGATGACACTCATGGGCCACTTCACAACGCCGGCCTTCACATCCTCATAGCCTTTGAACACCAGCTTCCGCTCAATGGGAGATCGCTCCATTGGGAACGTGTAGCAACCACCCTGGAAATGCTCGTGGCTCAGAATACTGCCGCCAACGATGGGCAGATCCGCATTGCTGCCGATAAAATAATGGGGAAAAATGGTTACGAAGTCCAACAGCTTCTTGAAGGCCGCCTTGTCAATCTTCATGGGCGTATGCTCCGCATTGAAGGCGATGCAGTGCTCGTTATAGTATACATAGGGGCTGTACTGCAGATACCAGGGACTGCCGCCGATGGTAATGGGGATAATCCGGTGATTCTGACGGGCAGGATGGTTCATTCTGCCTGCATAGCCTTCATTCTCCGCGCACAGCTGACACTTGGGGTAACCGGACTGGGGTGCGGCTTTGGCTGCGGCAATCGCTTTGGGATCCTTCTCCGGTTTGCTCAGATTGATGGTAATATCCAGATTGCCATACTCCGTAGCGGTCTTCCAGCGAAGATCCTTCTGGATCCGGTAACGGCGAATATAGTCGGTGTCCTGAGACAGTTTATAGAACCAGTCTGTGGCAGCCTTCGGACTTTCGGCATACAGTGTCTGGAATTTGCTGCGCACTTCCCGGGGCATCGGGGTCAGGATACCCATAAGCCTGGTATCATAGAGGTCCCGGCTGGTAGAGTCATCCTGGATGATGCCTTTATTCACTGCATCGTCCACCAGGCCCTTCAGAATCTGCTCCAGGGGCATCGGGCGGGTTTCCACAGGCTCGAAGCTATCCAACCGCTGGGAAGCAAGCAGCTGGTTTATGATAAACGCTTTGTCGTAGGGCTCAATCAGTTTCTTGTCCAGTCCATACTGAACCAAAGCGGAAATATTCGTATTCACATCCATAATAAAAAACGCTCCTTTGTCCGGGATGATGGACCGGACGGGTCGGAGCGTTTTCACCCTCCGACCCGATTCCGGTATTCTTGAGGATCGTGTTTTCTATATCTTCACGTATCAGTTCACTGCATGATTTGACATCAGGCGGATCAACCCACGCGGATGCCACCCTGTTCTCTGATATTCAGAACATGGCAAGCACCGCTGCCCAACACGGTCTCGATATCTGTCTTGAAGGAATCCAGCATGTCAAGCGGCACAAACGCCTGCACAGTACCGGCAAAGCCGCCGCCGTGGACACGGTATGCACCTCTCCCCTGCAGCAGCGTATCGCACATTGCCAGTGCAAGCGCCACTTCCTGGTGCGCCACGGCACCGGCGGGGGTAATATTCTGCAGGTACATCCAGGAACTTCTGCCGGACTCCTTGATCAGATTCAGGAAGCGATCCACATCGCCCGCTTTCAGCGCCTGAACCAGCTGTACCACCCGGTCGTTTTCCTGGTAAATATGAATTGCACGGAGGATCGCGCGGTCGGATACAGTTCTGCGAAGCTGCGGCAATGCCTTCAGAAAGTCGCTGCGGGGAATCTCACGCAGGACTTCCTTACCGAAATATGCCGAGATCTGTTTCATTTCCGCAGGAATCGCGGCATATTCATCGGTCAGATCAGCGTGATCAGCGCCGCTGTCGATGATGCAAAGTGCGTAACCCGCTGCTTCCAGGTCAAAGCTGACCTTCTGAATCCTGGGATTTTCAGGGTCTTCAAAGTCGATAAACACCAAGCTGCCCACAGAAGAAGCCATCTGGTCCATCAGGCCGCAGGGCTTACCGAAGTAGACATTTTCCGCATACTGGCCTACCTGGGCGATTTCCACAGCGGACAGCTTCTTATCAAAGAACAGCTCATTCAAGATGGTTCCAAACAGGACCTCAAATGCCGCAGAGGAACTCAGGCCGCTGCCGGGCAGGACGGTGGAGCTCACCGCCGCATCAAAACCCTGCAGTTTTGCGCCGCGCTGTACGAAGCTGGCAGCAACACCGCGAATCAGAGCAGCGGTGGTATTCTTTTCCTCCTCGCGAACAGACAGGTCGTCCAGATTTACTTTAATGGTGGGATAGCCCTCAGACTGGACCCGGATATTGTTGGTGCCGTTCAGGCGGACATCAGCGACAGTTTCCAGATTCACTGCGGCTGCGAGGACGCAGCCGCGCTGGTGATCTGTGTGATTTCCGCTGATCTCAGTTCTGCCGGGGGCAGAGAAAACATAATGTTTTTCCATGAATCAGACCTTTTCTCCAATCAGCTTTTCGTTGGCCTTTTCAACACGCAGGAAGACAAGCAGGAAGCCGACAGCTGCGCAGAGGATTACAGGCAGCCACAGATACAGGAAGTTCAGCATACCGACAGTAGAGGCGGTCTGCACGGCTGCGTTCTCAACATAGCCCGCTGCGTCCAGAAGCCAGCCGCAGATTGCGGTTCCCAGTGCACCGCCGATCTTGATGCCCAGGGAGGAGCAGGAATACATCATGCCTTCCAGTCTGTGACCGGTAGTCAGAGTGGTGTACTCAGAGCAGCATGCGATCAGTGCGTTCAGGTCGCCCTGCAGAGGAGCGATACCGATGGTAGAGATGGCGGTGAAAGCGAGCATCAGAGGAAGGCTGCCCATATAGGCTGCCGCCATAACGCCGACTCTACCCAGTGCTGCAATTACATAGCCCCAGATATTGAGTTTATACATACCGCCAAGCTTCTTAATAACATAGGGCAGAATCGTAAGGGCAACGACCATGGTAATATTGATGGCAAGAGACAGGGTACTGAAGATCTCTTCATTGCCCAGGATATACTTGGCATAGTAGGTGCCCATGCCGATAACGGATGCGTAGAGCTGAGTCAGAATATAGCTGCAGCAGATGATGACATAGTATTTGTTCTTGAGCAGCGTCATAAAGGACTGCAGGAAGGTCAGCTGGTTTTCCTTCTTTGCTTCCTTTTCGGTACCCTCGTCCTCATCAGGCAGTTCCTTGACGGAGAATACGGAAAGAGTGTTTGTAATCAGACCGATAACCGCATAAATGATGGCGACCATTCTCCAGCCGACCACACCGCCGCCAAGCCAGCCCACTGCATAAATGGTCACAGCCTCAATGACGATCTTGGTTGCAAAGGCAAAGATGAAGCGGAAAGAACCGATCTGGACACGCTCGCTGGTATTCTTGGTAATCAGCGCAGTCAGAGATGCGTATGCGATGTTGTTTGCGGTGAAGAAGACTGCGTTCAGCAGTGTGTAGGAGAGGAAGAAGAAGATATACTGTGCGGTCTGTCCCCAGCTGGTGGGAATGGAGAAGCAGGCAACCAGGGTGATTGCACAGCCGATATAGGGCCAGAGCATCCAGGGACGGGCCTTGCCCATCTTGGTGTGGGTCTTATCGATCATTCTTCCGAAGAAGAAGTCGCTGACACCATCAAAAAGCTTGGAAAGAGCGATCAGGGTACTGACTACGCCCATGCTCAGACCGATCGTATCGGTCAGATAGATCATCATAAACGCAGTCAGCAGCGCATACACACAGTTACCGGCAATATCACCGGAGCCGTATCCGATCTTATTGTACCACTTCAAATATTTCTTATCGTTCATTATACTTCTCCTCTTTCTTTCATTTGGATTCCGGGATAATTCGGATGCTGAAATCGATGGTTTCGTCAGTCAGACGGTACTTTTCAATCAGCTCAGGGCCGCAGCTGTTGGAGCCGATACCATTCTGACGGTAATCCAGACAAAGGACAGTGCTGCCGGACTCCTCCAGTTCGAAGTTATGACCCTTGTTGGTCAGTTCTTCCTGGGTGTAGTGGGATGCGTTGAAGCTGAATCCCTCGGTGCTGACAATGGTCATGCGCAGGTCTTCGCTTTCCAGAATTGCGTAGTCACAGTCGCCGTGAGCGCCGTTCTCCTGGGGACGGATGTAGTCTTCATGCAGGCCGGTGACAGTGTTCTGGAACAGGCCGTGCCATGCGGCGTGGCGCTTGTCGCTGTAGTTCTCCATGGGGCCCAGGCCGTAATAGGTGACATTTTCCAGACGATCAGGCAGGAACATTCTCAGGCCGAAGCGGGGCAGCTCGGGGAATTCGGGATTCCGTTTTGCCAGGCAATCCACAGTAATGGCACCGGTAACGCTGACAGTCCAATCCAGCTCGATATTGATGAACTTCTGGATGGTCGTAGCAGCGATGGAGACATTGGAGTGGATTCGGACCTCATTTTCGGTGGCCACGAAGTGGGTGTTATAGGAGCGGGTCACCATGTGATCGTAGTAAGCAGCCATCCAGTGCAGCTTCAGCTTCCGGTCATTATCAGTGGGAGCTCTCCAGATATTGAAGTTCATGGCCTTGTCCAGGAGTTCCTTTCCATCAAAGGTCATCTTTGCGAACATACCGGTGAACTTATCGTACTTATAAGTAAAGGTGCCGGTGCTCATGGTGATGTAGCGGTCACCTTCGGTGGTAGTGATGCAATCCTCGGAAGCAGGCTTGGTCTTCCAGATCTGCAGTGCGGTCTGATTGCGACCATCTGCGTTGGCCAGCAGAATCTCATCGAAACCCAGGTCAAAGCCCTCGGGCAGGATTTCGGTAGCATTCTTCAGTTTGTAGGATACCTTCAGATAACTGCGGCCCCTTTCAGGAACATCAATGCTCAGGGGAATGGTGCCATCGCAGTGGGGAGCAACCGCAGGGATCTTCTCGATCTTGCCGCTGGCCACAATAATACCGTCGCAGCTGACTTCATATGCAGCAGTGATGTAGTCGGACAGGGTGACGAAATCCATGTAGTTGTGGACAGTCAGCTGGCCGGACTTGGCATCATACTCTTCTACACGGACAGGACGGTGGACATTTTTATATTCCATCAGGCCGGTACCGGGGGTTCTGTCGGGATAAACCAGACCGTCGACACAGAAGTTGCCATCATGGGGCCACTCACCGCTGTCGCCGCCGTACAGATACTTTGCCTTGCCATTTTCAGCAACGCCTGCGTAAATGGCATGGTCACACCACTCCCAAACAAAGCCGCCGCACATGATGTCGTGATCCTGAATGAACTGCCAGTAGTCTTCCAGGTCGCCGGGGCCGTTGCCCATGGCATGTGCGTATTCACACATCAGGAAAGGCTTGTCGGGATTGGAATCCAGATACCGCTGCAGCCGCTCCATGGAGGGATACATATCGCTGTACAGATCAATGTTGGAGAAATCGTACTTGCGCTTGCGGCTGCGGTACTGGGAGCTTTCGTAGTGGGTCAGACGGGCGGGATCGAAGTGCTTGGTCCAGGCCAGAGCAGCTTCGAAGCAGCAGCCATAGGAGCTTTCGTTGCCCATGGACCAGCAGATGACGGAGGGGCGGTTCTTGTCTCTCTGAACGCAGCGCTGGGTGCGGTCCATGGTTGCTTCCAGGAACTCAGGGTTGTCTGCGAAGGGCTCATTCCAGGTTTCCACATGGTTCTCCCAGATGTCGTTTTCCTTGCAGTACAGGGCGGAAGCACCGTGGCTTTCGTTGTCAGCTTCGTCAATGACCATGAAGCCATACTGATCACACAACTGGTAGAACATGGGAGCGTTGGGATAGTGGCTGGTGCGAACTGCGTTGAAGTTGAACTCCTTGATCATCCGCAGGTCCCGCTTCATGTGCTCAACGCTGATGACAGGACCGGTAACGGGATCAGAATCGTGACGGTTGACACCGCGGAACTTGATGGGATTGCCATTCAGGAACACCATATTGTTCTCGATGTGGATCTCCCGCAGGCCGATGCGGTCGGTGATAACTTCATCGGGAGTTTCCAGCAGCAGGGTGTACAGGTAAGGCTGCTCGGGATTCCAGAGGATGGGATTCTTCACGGTCAGGATTGCCTGATGGGTGAAAGTGCCACCGTTCTCGAAGGCCTTGACGGAAGCGGTTGCCACGGTCTTATCTGCTGCGTTCAAGATCTTGATCTTGGTAGCAGTGGCATCACCGTTATAAGCGAAGCGAATCCGGACAGTTGCCTCTTCCTCATCCAGCAGCGTGGTGGTAAAGTAATCGCGGATGCAGGTTTCAGGGCGGCTCAGGATGTACACATCACGGAAGATGCCGGTGGTCCGGAACTTGTCCTGATCCTCCAGATAGCTGCCGTCACACCACTTCAGAACCATGACTGCCAGAGTGTTCTTGCCTTCCTTGACGGACTCAGTGATGTCGAACTCCGAAGTGGAGTGGGAAACTTCGCTGTAACCCAGGTACTGGCCATTCAGCCAGACGTAGAAGCAGGAGTCAACACCTTCGAAGTTCAGGTAAGCTTTGGGTGCGTCTGCGTTTTGGGTATACACGAAGTCGCAGAGGTAAGCGCCGCAGGGATTCTCATAGGGCACATAGGGGGGATCTGCCGGGAAGGGGTAGCGGATGTTGGTGTACTGGTGCTGATCGTATCCATGATTCTGCCAGACGCTGGGGACAGGGATGATATCCCAGTTGGCAGCATCGTAGCCCTGCTCGTAGAACAGGCCCTCAAAATCGTAGATGCTCTGGCAGTACTTGAACTTCCAATCACCGTTCAGAAGCTGAAAGCGGTCGGAATGTTCACGGTGCTCCACCAGATCGTCCATTCTGACGGAAGCAGGGATGAAATAGGATCGGTTAGGTGTAGTGCCTACATGATGGGTATGCAGGTCCTGGTAGTGAGCGGGAATGATCATTGTGCGTTCCTCCTTAAGACACATCTTATTTTTCCGAAGCGTGCCTTGATTTGTCTATATTCTAAAAAATAATTACGAAAAAATGAATAAACTAGAATGGACAAAACATACACAAAATGCTACAATGAAGAAAAATACAGTTTGCAGAATACTGCATATCCCCCCTGTTTTGCCAACATTTTTGCGCACCATAGTAACTTTGCACAAATGAAAGAGCGGAGGTTTGTACAATGTATGTAAATTCAGGTTATTTGAACAACTCACGGATTCCCTTCAAAGATAAGTCCAAACCTCTGATTGTAGGAAGCTGCGGAACATACCGCCTGTATACGCGGGACCGGCTTCCAACCTGGAGACCTCGGGGCAGACTTGACTATCAGCTTCTGTATGTGGCTTCCGGAAAAACCGTATTTTACTTCAATGGAGAACCTCGGGAAGTCGCGGCCGGACATATGGTACTGATCCAACCCAGGCAGGAACAGCGCTACGAGTATTTCGGAAAGGATAAGCCGGAAGTCTACTGGGTTCATTTCACCGGATCCGATGTAAAGAACATCCTGAAGCATTATGATATTCCATTGGACCGAAATGTCATATACTCCGGTTCTTCCGCCACCTACGTTTATCTGTTCAAGGAAATGATCAACGAACTGCAAACCTGCCGTACCGGTTATCAGGAGCTGCTGGAAATGTATTTACGCCAGATCTTTCTGCTGGTTCAGCGCAGTTGGGAAGAACGCACACCCAACGTCAGTTCCCACATTCAGGAGGAAATGGATGTGGCCAGACGTTATTTCCAGGAACATTACAACGAAGAAATCTGCATTGAGGAATATGCGCTGTCCCGGAATATGAGTGTCAGCTGGGTCCTGCGGAATTTCAAACAGATGACCATGAAATCCCCCATGCAATATGTTCTGAATATCCGCATGAACAACGCGGTCAGCCTGCTTGAAACTACAGATTACAATGTAACTGAAATAGCGGCAATCGTGGGATATGACAATCCTTTGTATTTCAGCCGGATCTTCAAAAAGCAGAAGGGTCTCTCCCCTTCCGAGTACAGAAAGGCACTGGCGAACAGGTCTTAAACTGATTGCTTTCAAAAAAGGGCCGCAGCAAGATGATTTCTTGCTGCGGCCCTTTTCACATACGCCACATTCGCTCGTTCAAACGGCTTCAAAAAAAGAATGGTATGTACAGCAATGATAGTATAGGAGTACTGTTGTTCGGACTGCCAGAGTGCAAGCAAATGCGTATCATCAACCTCATTATGTTCTTCCTGATACAATGAAACGAGCCAGGGGTTAATATCCTTGGCTCGTTTCATATACTGGTGTTTCCATCACAGCAGGATCTGTTCCTTTTGCGGCGGAATCCGGTCACGATAGATACCCTGGAACCGGGCAAGTGCCTGTGTTTTTTCGTCAAGAGCATCAAATTCCGGAATGGTTCCGATCACGTTTTCGCACAGCCAGTCCATATGCAGAATCTCTTCCGGCGTAAATCCCTTCATGCCGTCATTGCGCACAGCGCCATCCTGGGAAATAATTCTGCATCGGAAGGGATCAACTTCACCGGATTTGATACCCTCCATCAAATGTTCTCCCAGGACCCTTACGCCATCAGGAACCTTGTCCGTCAGCCTAACATCGATTGCTCCACTTGCCATTCCCCACCAATAGTTTACCGCCTGGTTATCTCTCCTGCCGAAGATCGGCAATTCCCATTTGCCGCTGAGAATGGAACGGGCAATCTGCACATAGAAAGCGCCCCAATCCCACTGGGCAGACGCGAGCAATTCCCTGCCGCCATCATCCCGAAGCCGGAAGGTGCTCCATTGTTCCCCAGCGCAATCCTTCTGGGGTACATCCAAAGTCGATATCGCATCAACCCCGCAATCAATCAGCTCTTTCAGGGGATCACCGTCCACACAGGACCAGACAAGACGCACCCTGGCATTGGGATTTGTCAACTGGGCACCAAGAGCAAAGGCATTGATTCCTGCCGGAACACCGAAAATCGGGTAACCGGCCATGAATCCGATGGTGTCACTTTTACTGACCGCTCCCGCAATCGCACCGGAAATAAAGTTTGCTTCATAGATACGCCCGTAATAGGTCCGCACATCGGCATAGGGCATACATACGGAGCAATTGAGAATACGAGTTTCCGGATGCCGGGCAGCAACCCTTCTGCACGCTGTAATCAGCGAGGCTGTGGTGGCAAAAATCACCTCAGCGCCATTCTTTATGGCAATCTCCATAACTCGTTCCGCCTCATTCCCCGTGCCAACGCCAAAATACCGCTGCACGATCACATGGTCCCCCAAAGTGTTCTCCAAATAATCGCTGCCGGATTCATGGGATTTGACCCATTCACTGGTGTCAGGCGTCAGTTCATGGATAAACGCAACATTGACATAGGACCGCATCAGAGAAAAAACACGGCGGTTCTTATACGACCTGTCATCGGCCCCGGCAGAGCAGGTGTCCACTTTGATGATGCTGTACTGCCCAATTGCCTTAACATTGGACCAGATGGATTCCAGGCTTTGAAGCAGCTCCTGGCCTGTCATCATCTTGATCGATTCAAAAGGATATACCTTCAGCCATTCCAGCATGGCATCCGCCACTGTGGCCCGAACGGTGCCGTCGTTTAATTTGCGAAAAGCCTGCTCAAAAAAGTAATAACCGGAACGGAATCTGCTCCTGTCCTGATCCGTCCATTCATGGTCCGGATCATAACCAAGCGCAGCCTGGAACTTCGGGAAACTGCCCACTGCGGAAAAAGATACCTCATATAGTTTTGTCCTGGGATAATATTCCAGAAACTCCCGGTAGGCTAGGATCTCTTCGGAAGAAGATTCCCCCGGCAGAATCCGGATCACATTGCCCATCACAGAGGAGGCACCAAAGTGTTTGAGAACACTGACACGCTTGTTTCCTTCCAGTACATAAAACCGTCCCAGGAATTCATAACAGGAGACAGGATCCCGGATTCCAACTTCGCTCAGGTGGGCCTCACATAGCTTTATCCATTTCACGGAAAACTCACTGTCTTCCGGAAGCAGGGGCATAAAGTTGGCAGCAAAAGCATTGGTTCTTCCCTTTGTCTTGGTACCGACAATCTTATCAATGGGTATTTCGATCAGGCCAAGATTGAATTCGCCGGCAGTTACATATTCAGGAAGGATTTCATCCAACACCTGTAAAAATGGATATGTACCGTTCTGAACACATTGACGGCGGTATTTACGCCCCGACTTCAGTGCCTGCCGGTAAATCTCTTCAGATTCATTCCAACTGCTCATGGTTATCCTCCTTGATTCTCAGTTCTGCGTTGAGTGCAGCCGTGTATCTTTGAATTAGATGTTTTCTGATAAAATCATGTCACAAATTATTTTGTGTGTCAATAGCTGCACAGAAACTCAACAGTTTCGTCCATACTTTGGCGAAAATAGTGCATGTTCCAATTTTCATGCAATGGACAGTTTCGTGTATGAGTATCATTTTGTGCTTATTTTGAATCAACAAGTCCATTCCAATATTCTGCCTCATTATGTACAATGGACTCATCAGAAATAAATCGCTTATGAGGAGAATCACCATGGTTGATAAACGGTACCTGAACTGGAAAAATAAAATCGGATACGGCGCAGGCGACATCGCCGGAAATGTCATATACGCGTTCCTGTCCACCTTCCTGATGTTCTATCTGACGGATAGCATCGGCATGAATATGGGAATTGCAGGCGCTCTGATGGCGCTGAGCAATCTGCTGGACGGACTATCCGACCTGTTCTTCGGCATCTTACTGGACAGGACCCGGTCAAAGCTGGGCAGAGCACGTCCTTGGATGCTGTTCGGATACATCGGGTGCGCCGTGATGCTGGCAGCAGTCTTCATGATTCCCACATCCTGGGGCAAAGCTGCACAATATGCCTACTTCTTCATTACATATACCCTGCTCAACGGCGTTTTTTATACCGCAAATAACATCTCCTATGCCACTCTCACCGCCTTGATTACCAAGAACACCTCCGAACGGGTGCAGCTGGGTTCCATCCGGTTTGTATTCGCCTTCGCAACAACCATGATCCTTCAGGCGGTCACCATTGACGCCGTCACTTCCTTTGGCGGTGACGCGACTGCCTGGAAATCGGTAGCAGTTATCTATGCTGTGATCGGACTGATTACAAATACCGCATCGGCTTTGTCTGTTAAGGAGCTGCCTCCGGAAGAGCTCTATAAAACAGATCTGAAAGTCATCCAAATGCAGGAAAAACCCTATACGATCCCGGAGGGCACAGGTCTTCTGTTTTCGAACAAGTATTATATGATGGTCTGCGGTATCCTGTTCCTGACGCAGCTGTGCCAGTCCTCTCTCAATATGGGAGTGTATTTCATGAAATACGTCCTGGGCGACGAGGGAATGCTTAAAACATTTACGCTGTGCGCCAATATCCCCCTGATTCTTGGACTTTTTATCATCCCCTGGCTGGTCAAAAAACTCCGGGGAATGTATAAGCTGCATATCGCGGGCTATTTTCTGGCATTCCTTGGCAGACTCGGCGTATTGATTGCTGCATATCTGGGCAGCATTCCCGTCATGCTTGTTTTTACGGGAATCGCATCAATCGGCACCTGCCCTCTCCAGGGTGGTTTGAATGCGTTAATTGCCTCCTGCTCCGAGCACACGTTCCTGACCCAGAAAAGACGTATTGACGGTACCATGTACTCCTGCTCCTCTTTTGGAATCAAGTTAGGCGCCGGCCTGGGCAGCGCAATCTGCGGCTGGATGATGGCTGCAGCAGGCTATGTGGAAAATGCAGCCGCGCAATCCGCTTCCACCGTGAATATGCTGCACATTCTTTACCTGTGGGTACCTGTCATTGCAAATCTTGCAATCATGATACTCCTGACCCGTCTGAACGTGGAAAAGGCAAACGAAAAGGCTCTGGCTTCCGGAATCTGAACAACGGCAAAGTCTTATAGTATCTCTGCATCGTAAGCTTTGGTTTTCCTCAAAAAAGAAAGACATCCTTGCGGATGTCTTTCTTTTTTATGAACAATCTACACTATAGATGTTTTTTAGTTCAGATTAATAATTAATTATATTATACATTTTTTGCCGAGACTCGTACTGATGTTATAAATGACATCTTCGTCTGCTTTCTATTTTCTCTACAATCGCATCACTTACGATAATATGGTTAACCCAGCATGGTCCTCTAGAAAAGCTTTGTATTTGATTTCAACTGCCGATCGTTTAATGCAGCAACTATTTTCCGATACGTCTACGGAAAGGATAAACTGCCGCATCTGAGGCCAAAGCCCTGGATGCGGCAGTTTGCTATAATAAAATTCAGCTTACTTACTCGTATACATTTTGATGGTCTGATTGATTCGCTCGCGCATCCTCTGCAGCCATGCAGAGTCCTGAGGATAGGTCTCAAGCTCCACTACAGCATTTTCCTCAATACAAGCCATAACGGCATCCCGACCAGCCAAGTCTTCCAATGCCTTCATGGCGCAAAAGTCCGTCATTGCCTCACCCATCAGCATCAGGCGGATAGAATCCTCGGGCTTACCATCAGCTCCGGGATACACCAGGAACGGATCGCCGGAGGGAAAGGCACCGACACAGTCCGTACACTGGTAAGGATTAATCGGGTACCGGGAATACTCAGAGTTATAGAAGTTATACCCCCAATGCAGGAAACCATCCAGTCGATACTTGTACATTTGGGTGCCCAGAATACGGGTGCGGGCGCCGGGCAGCACGATGAAGCGGTTGGATACGTTCAGAGCCTGTGCAGTGCAGTAATATCCCCACAATTTCTCAGGGCGGTTTTCCTCCACCAGGAAGGGCTGTATGTGGTCCAAACCACAGACAGGCTGCTTCACCATACCCTGCTGATAGAACTCGTAATTGGACAGAGCATCCATGATGAAGTAATCCTTCAGATCTTCCTTGACAACATTCAGCGCAGAACGATAACTCTCCAGATGATCCATCGTGGGTTCGTCGGAAATATGGAAATAGGTCTTCTTCTGGATGCCCAACTCCTCTAGTTGTTCCTTCAGCGCAATTAGGAACTGATGCAGGAAATCACTGTATTCCGGCCCCGATGCTTTGGTCTCCCAACCGAATATTCGCTGGTAAACGCCATCCTTCACCGCCATGACTTTGGGAGCGGCGACAGCACCCCACTGGCTGAACAAATGAGATATCTCAATGTACTCAATACCACAGCGCAAGGCCATTTTGACCCATCTCTGGAACTTGGAGAACACAAAAGTATAGGTTCCGTCATCGTTCACCGTAACATCCACCAACTGAACAGTCCGGCGTTCACCACCTATGCCTGTATCCAAAGGTGGAGTGAACACAGGGGTCAACAGCATATTACACTTAAACTTAACTGCAGTCTTGACGAATTCTTCAACGATCCTCCAATACTCCTCGGAGAAAACCTCAACATTATAATAGTTTGCCAGACAGTCACTGTGAAACCACTCGGTGTGTGGAACCGGCAGCTTCGGAAGCACTGCATTCAGCACTTCCAATTCTACCTCTGCTTCACCCAGCAGTTCTTCCCTGGTCTTCAGCTGAACCTTCACCGGGTATATTCCCGGAGCCATATCTGGTGCAATTTCCACATCCACCCAAAGGGTTCTCCACTGGCCGGAAACTAAGGGGAATCCAAACTCACCAATATCGGCGAGCAGGTCAGGATACAGGCCAGGAACCTCTGCGAGGTATCCATCGTCCCGATTCATGTGACAGGGATATTCACAGGGAACCAATTTTACTTCCCGGACATTGACTGCATCCTTCAGCGGGGAAATTACATCAAAGTAGCCGGAAGCTCTTCTCTGACCATCCCAGTAATAGGCAATCTGAAACGATACGATTTCACCTTTCAGACAGGACAGGGCCTTGCTTTCCAGTTCCTGCACATCAGAAGCGGAAGCAAATACCTTTTCCATAGATGATACGACTTTGAACTGAAAGCCCATGATAATCCTCCATGAAGTCTTTGATTAATTATCCCTTGACACCGCTAAGTGCAATACCTTCCACAAACTGTTTCTGCAGGAACACATACAGAATGAATGGGAAAACAAACGAAACCGCCGCGCCTGCCATGATCAGGCCATAGTTAGCTGTATACTGGGTTTTTAGCAGCGACAGCGCAACCGTCAAAGTGTACATGCTGGAATCAGTGGTAGAAACCAGAGGCCAGAGGAAATCATTCCAGGAAGAGACAAAGGTAAACACCACAAGGGAAATCAGAACGGGTTTAATAAGAGGCATTACAACTTTGATAAAGATCTTATGCTCCGGGCAGCCGTCAACCTTGGCAGCTTCAAGCAGCTCATCAGGCACTCCGGCCATAAAGGACCGAATCAGCAGAACGCCAAAAGCATTGATAATCAGAACAATCAGGGAAAAATAACTGTTCAACAGGCCAAGCTTCTTCATGATAATGAACACAGGTATCATGGTAACCTGACCGGGGATCATCATGGTAGCAACGTACATGTTATAAATTGCCTCGCGACCAGGGAATCGTTTCTTTTCAAATCCATAGGCAGCCATGGATGAGATAATACAGTTGAATAAGCAGGAACATACAACCACAATGGCACTGTTCTTCAGAGCACCAAAGAAGCCGCTCTTACCAAAAACATAGGAGTAGTTGGACAAATCCGAAAAATCGATGTCAGAGAATCTCAGATTCAGCGTTTGAGCCTGGGTAAAAGACATCAGGATCATGTAAACAAAGGGGGCAATACAGGTAACCGCAAACACAATGGTTAGCAGCAGGCCGATAACCGACACAATTGACCATTTCTTGTTTTCCATCTGATTAACCCTCCTTTTCACCGAAGACATGCTGCTTCAGTGCATTGATCAGCAGGACGATGACAAGCAAAACCATTGCCAGTGCACAGGCATAGCCCATCTTGTAGTTCTTGAACGCTGCGTTGTAGATCGCCATAACGATGGTAACGGAGGAATAGCCCGGACCACCTCCTGTCATCTGGTAGGACAGGTCGAAAACCTGGAAGGACCAAATAATACCCAAGGTAACAACCAGAGAGGTAATGGGTTTCAGCATGGGCAGCGTGATCCTAAAGAACTGTTGGAACATGTTGGCGCCGTCTACGCGGGCAGCCTCGTACAGGCTCTTCGGTACATCCATAATGCCTGCATAGAAAATAACCAGGAAGTATCCCACGTTCTTCCAGATAGCAACAATACAGATACTGATCAGGGAGGTTCTGGAATCGCCCAGCCAGTTGATTGCATCAATGCCGAATACGCCGAGAATATTATTTACAATGCCACCGTCGGTACCCAGGATGGTTCTCCAGATGGTACCGGAGGTAACTGCAGAGGCAATGACAGGGATGAACATGACGCTTCTCAGGAATTCACCAGCCTTATTCTGCATTTTGACTGCAATGAAAGCAGCAAAAACCAGGGCGAGGATAGTCTGAATGGGAACGGTGATGACAACATACTTCAGTGTGTTAATAAGTGCCTCCCGAACATATTCGTCCTGCAGGATCTTCTCATAGTTGTCCATGCCCACAAGCTTCGGCGGATTCATAACATTGTATTCCGTAAAGCTGAAGAATGCAGACATGAAGATGGGGATGATACTGAAGCACACAATCAGGATGAGGCTCGGAAGAATGTAGGTATAACCATGCATAGCTTCCAGACGTCTTTGCTTCATAAGTTCACTCCTTTATATTTTGAGAGGGTAACCCATAATCGGGAGAATCCCTTTGATTCTCCCGATCATGATTGTTTGATAACTTATGATGAGATTACTTCAGGTTGGAGTCGTAATACTCAGTAGTTTTGGTCAGAACTTCCTCGGGAGTCAGCTCGCCCAGCAGCATGGACTGGATGTTCTTGTACAGAGAATCATACATGGAGCTTGCACCCTTAAAGACGGGCAGAGCTCGCAGCATGTCGGAGTCCTTGGTGAACAGATCAGCAAAGACTTCGCTGCCAGAGTACTCCTCATCAACAGTGATGGGGGGCTGATCAGTGATGGTCTGATGATACTTGGTCATGACTTCGGTGCTGGTCAGATACTTGATCAGTTCCGCAGCCAGCTCCTTATTCTCGCAGGACTCGAACATAACCAGAGAGTCAGCAGCAACCATGGTCTCAGCATCCTGAGCACCGCTCAGAGCGGTCACATAATCCCAGTTGGCAACATCGGACTGCAGCGCATTACCGGTATCACTGACGATAAATGCAGCCTGACCGTTGTTAAAGGGAACTCTGGCATCGTCACAGGAGGTGACACTGGTGCCAAGATAGCCCTTCTGAGCCATCTCATTCATGAAGGTTAGAGCCTCCAGGCCTTCTGCAGTGTTGATGGTCAGGTTGCCCTCGGCATCAACAATCTCACCGCCGGCACTCCAGAAGAAGGGCCAGAAGCTTCCGTTCAGAGAACCATAGTGAGAGCTGCCCCACTCCAGAGCCAGAGGAGTGATACCGGGGCAGTTTGCCAAGACAGCATCACATGCTGCGGTTAACTCGTCCCAGTTGGTGGGCACAGCCTCGACACCGGCCTGAGCCAGGATGTCCATGTTGGCCACCAGAATACGGGGATTGCCAACAATGAAGGGCAGTGCATACTGACCACCCAGGATGTTACCCATATCGTAGTACAGGTAGTTGGCTTTGTCCTCTTCGGTGAAGTAATCATTCAGATCAGCCAGGGCGCCCATCTCGATGTAGTCATAGAACATCTCCATATACAGCCAGCCAATATCAGGACCGTCGGTAGAAGTAACGCCGGTCAGGTACTTTTCTTCGTAGCTGTCCCAGGGAATGATCTCGACCTTGACAGTGCAGTCATGTGCGGCACCGAATTCGTTGCCTACTTCGGTCCAAAACTCTTGGTCGGTTACTGCTGCGTCGGAGCTAGCCATGGGAGCCATCCACAAGGTCAGCTCATTGCCTTCGCTTTCGGAGCTGTCACCGCAGCCCGCCATCATGCTGGCCAACATGATCAGAACAAGTGTGATTGCCAGAATTCTTTGTTTCATTTTAACCTCCATTAATTTTTATTAACAAAATCCATAAATGTATTTTGTTTGCAATAATATTAGAACAAAAAAATGCTGTTTCCGCTTCTCACAATCGTCCGTTTGTTACATACAATTGTCTATTTTTTTCTTCTGTATCAGCATAGAGATGCCATTACAAGGAAGATTTTCAAAGTTTCTGCATGATACTACATTATTCCCGAAGGAAACTATTAACCTTTTCGTTTTCCCTAAAAATCGAAAGAATAATTTTGTGCATAAAATAGCAAGGATTGTTCATTCCATCCGGTATAAAATTACAATATACTATTTATAGCCCGTCCCACCAAACAACTGCATTTTGTATCATATTCAACAATGAATCATCCTCCTTTTCTCTTATGAAACAGTTTCTGCGCGGAGCAGGAGGAGATGGCACCGTTTTCTATTCGCCAGCCAAAAAGCAGTATCAAATAAGCATAAAGGATTATGATAGAAAGGACAATTTCGTATGAACCGTCTATTTGATTACGACAATCCAATTATGGGTTTTATCAGTACCGCCTGCGACTTGATCCTGCTAAATCTGATCTTCATGGTCTTCTGTCTGCCCATCATCACGATCGGTGCATCTGTCACATCGCTGTATTATGTGACTCTGAAAATCGTGCGCAATGAGGCACCCGCCATCTGGAGCAACTTCTGGATGTCTTTCCGGGAGAATTTCAAAGTTTCTACATTGATCTGGGTAGTCTACCTGCTGTTCGCAGGCCTGCTGGCTTTTAACTATTGGGCAAGTCCTATCCTTATCCCCGCCTTTGCTGTTGAAACGCGCACAGCGGTCATCATTCTCGCGCTGTTATTCTTCTGCTCTGGAATGTATGTTTTTCCTATCCTTTCCCGATTTGTCTGTACCGGAAAGCAGGCAATCAAGAATGCCCTTCTGATGGCATGCGCTCATTTCCCCAAAACCCTCCTGTTAGTTCTGATCCATTGCCTCTGTCCCCTGATATGCCTCATTTCCAACAAACTGTTTCTGAGTGTTTCAAGCCTGTTTCTTGTCTGCGGCTTCTCCGTGGTTGCGCTGACTGCAAGCGTTGTCTTTAACCAAATCTTCCGCCGTTACGAGGTCTCATATGATTTATAAAAGCATCTCTCTCCAGCCTGAACTGAGCGTTACAAACATCTATACCATTCATTACTTTGAATACTCCAAAGATTATGTTTTCGAGGGAGAAACCCACAATTTTTGGGAAATCGTATTTGTGGACTCAGGAGCAGTGGAAGTGATCGCCGGAACCAGTACCCATGTACTGGAAAAAGGTAACATCATTTTCCACAAGCCTAACGAGTTCCATGCTCTGCGCGCTGACGGAAAGCGGAGCTCGAACCTAATTGTAATTTCCTTTGACTGCAATGATCCATGTATGGATTTCTTTTCGGAAAAAATCCTCACCACAAACAGTCAAGAGAGCTCTTTACTAGACACGATCATCCATGAAGCCAGACAAGCCTTCCATTCCCCGTTACATGACCCCTACAACAATCAATTGCAGCGCCGTACTACAGTACCTTTCGGAAGTGAGCGTATCATTAAATCTACACTTGAGATTTTCCTAATCAGCCTTTACCGGCGCTATGCAGAAACGAATAACCCAGCCGTTTGTCCCCCTCCCGCAGACAACTGTGAGCGAATTGTGGAGCAAGTGCATATTTATCTTTCCGGCCGTGTGAATCAAAAGTTAACCGTCAATGACATTTGTCGAGATAATTTGATAAGCAAATCCTCCCTTCAAAGCGTTTTTCACAAGTGCATGGGCTGCGGCGTAATCGAATACTTCAATCGTCTTAAAATCTCTGCTGCTAAACAGATGATTCGGGAAGGCCTGTATACTTACTCTCAAATCTCCAACATACTTAATTTCTCCTCCTATCAGTATTTCTCTCTCCAGTTTAAGAAGTACACACGCATGTCCCCCACGGAGTATCGATCCTCCACCACCTCTTTTCTTGACTATAAACAGAAATAATACATATTTCTTCAAAGAATGCCCTTTTTGAAATCTCTTCGAAATCAAAAAGGGCATTCACTCTATTTCCAGTAAAGAGCGGATATTGAAGGTTCCATTCCTGCGAACATCTATCTGTTATCACAAGACATCCATTGTTTGAGCAATATTTGAATTTCAAAAGTGTACACCAATGTTCTGCACGTTGCGAAACACTGCCGTCCAACGTCCTCGCCGAAGGCTGGGCAGATGCCGCAAATGCCTGCGGCCAGTAAATAAGAATCCCGCTCTCCGGAGAGCATATCATATCACTCCGGAGGGCGGGATATTGTATTTATAGCATTTGAATTTCAAAAAGGAGAAAGCAAAATAAGAATATTAACCCCGCGAAATGATAAAACAATCTGTATACACAAAAACGTGATATAAAGTAAAAAATCCCGAAACCTTAACGATTTCGGGATTTTTCTTTCTGGCGGAGAAGGAGGGATTTGAATTATTGAAAAGCTGTATATCGTTGCCTTTTGTCTCCAATACGTAGCTATTTTACCACATAAATTCTATTTTGTCTTTTAACGAGCGACACTCCAAAATGTTCTAAGGGAAAAAATAAGGGAAAATACGAGCGCTTAAGAATACCGCTGGCGAATCATCTTCACAAAAATTCTCGTTTTTTCTCGGTTTTTTATGGTTGAATTCGCTCCTGATATCATGATATCTTTTTTACAGAAACCCGGGCAAAAAGAGTACCCCTCCCGGAACAGGAGGGGCCATGATTGCCAAAAGGATCGCCTGGGCACAAGCAATTACTGCTGCGCCGAATTGGAACAGGTTACAGCTGCATAGAAGAAGTGGTGCGGTACCACTCGGCGCTACCGGTTCCCTTCTTTGCGTACAGAGTAATCTTTGCTCTGTAGTAATAACCCGCGGTACCGGTATAGCTGACACATGCAGCGTGACTCATGGTATCCTCGCAAATCAGGTTGGAATAGGATTCTTTGGTGTAAGTTTTCATGGTTGTCCAATTCGTTCCGTCCGAAGACCTTTGAATCTTAATCTCACTTGCGCCCAGCTCATCCATCATTCTGACCGCATCGACATCAAACCATGCTTCAAATGTTGTACTGGATGTCTTATACAGATACACGCTGCTACTCAAAAAATAATCACTAGCTCTTGTTTCTGCAGCATATACAGGAACGACAAATAACATCGATACTACTAAAAGGATACAAACACATCTGTAAAATCGTTTCATTTACTCACCCTCCATTTCGTAGATTGACCTAAGACTCTGAACAAGTATTTCCTTTTGACAATCTGTAAAAATACAGCATTCTATGTTATCTCTTACCCATACTGCAACCCACATATCGTTATTTCGTATAATGCTGTGATATATTCCACTCATTTCGATTGTCTCTACAACAGTCTCGTCCTTTTGGTATTCAGCATTTTCTATTTCTTTATAAACATCAAATTTGAATGATACTTGGTTTTCGCCGTTTTCAAAAGAAACAGTTACCTTTGATTTTACGGGTGTCTGCTGCTCCTTACAATAAATCAGTTCATACCCCTCCGGCAGCCATTGCGGTACCACTGGTTGAGTCACACCCAATTCCACCAGCGTGTCATAAACTTCCTGAAGACCTGGATGGGCGGTCTCAAAAATGTACTCTTCATCGTCCTTGGTTTCGATGGGATTCAGTAATTCAAAAATGCTATCCGTCCAGCTGATCAGCCTTCCGAAGAAATTCTCCGCCTCGACTTGCTGAGGAACCGTTCCCAGCACGGCCAGTACGACTGCGGCTGCGGCAGATGCCTTCAGCATTCTTCCGCCTTTGCGTGCTGGTCTTCCCCGCCCGGTGCTTTGCTGGTAATCTTCCCAGGCCTTGCTGCTCTCCGGTGTGATCTCCCTCGGCTGCGCGGCTTCCCGCTCCTTCAGGACGCTCAGAAGCAACCGAACGAACTTCTCATCAGCCGGATCTCTGCGAAGCTCCGCCTGGAGCGTCTCATCAAGCTGCTTCGTGCTCATCTGTTCCAGACTCTCTCTGGTTAAGATCTTGTTATTTTCCAATGCGGACCTCCTTTCTGCAGCATCCCTGCCATAAGATCATAAAATATCCAATCTGAGAAATAAATACAGCGTTGCTTGGCTTCTTCACCGCGCCGTTCCGGTTGGAGCGGAAATAGATCCGCCATACACTTTCATCCCTGTTGTCCCACGCTTCCAGGATCACGCAGCGTATCGCATTTTCGATCTGATCGCTGTCTTCCTGATGAAAACTCCCGACAATCAGCGGATATAACTCTTTTGTGGTCCTGCGCAGCGGATTCCCCACAAACAGCATGACCGCCTGAACCAGGTACGCGAATCCATCCCGATTCGTTGCAAATCCCAAATCCACCAAGACTGCGATCACAGCACACTGCAAATCATTTTCATCCAAATGTCTCGCCAGAAACTGCGCGTGCAAC
>JAGAUY010000026.1 GCA_017620525.1 Oscillospiraceae bacterium
ATCCTCATGAATGCCGGTAAGGGAAAATTCCACCCACTCGGCAATGTTGGTGCAGTGATCACCGATGCGTTCAAAATACTTTGCAATCATCAGCAGGTCCAATGCATACTCGCCGTGGGCAGGCTCAGCGGCAATGATGTCAATGATGCCGCTTTTGACTTGGCTGAAATAACTGTCCACCACATCATCATGCGCCATTACCTTCCGGGCCATGTTCAAATCCTGCTTCACATAGGCATCCACGGCTTCGGTAACCATAGCCTGTGCAGCCTTTGCCATCTCCCGGATTTTGGGGAACTTTTCATCGGGATGTGCTGTCATGTAGGGCACGATCTCCACAATATCCTCTGCCTGGTCACCAATGCGCTCCATGTCCGTAATCATCTTCATAGCTGCACTGATCTGCCGCAGGTCCCGCGCCACGGGCTGCTGCCGCAGCAGAAGCTTCAGGCAGATTGACTCAATGGTACGCTCGCTCTCGTCGATCTGAGAACCGATGGTGCTGACCTTACGGACCAGTTCTTCATCCCAATCTGTCAGCGCATGGGAAGCCAGGGCGATGATCTCCTCGCAGGCAGCACCCATCCGGGTCAGCTCACGATTCAGCTCATTCAGCTGCTCCTGAAAAAAATCTCTCATATTTTGTCCCTCCTTAACCGAATCTGCCGGTAATGTAATCTTCCGTTCTCTTGTCTCTGGGCTGAGAGAACATCTCTTCGGTGTTGCCGTACTCTACCAGGTCACCCAGCAGGAAGAAGGCAGTCTGGTCAGAGATACGGACAGCCTGCTGCATATTGTGAGTGACAATGACAATGGTGTACTTTTCCTTCAGTTCCATTGCCAGGTCTTCGATGCGGGAGGTAGAAATGGGATCAAGGGCGGAGGTGGGCTCGTCCATCAGCAGCACCGTAGGCTCCACAGCCAAAGCTCTCGCGATGCACAGCCGCTGCTGCTGACCACCGGACATTCCCAGGGCATTCTTTTTCAGACGGTCCTTGACTTCGTCCCAGATAGCGGCTCCACGGAGTGCCTTTTCCACGATGTCATCCAGCTGGGCCTTATTGGTGATTCCGTGGGTACGGGGGCCGTAGGCAATGTTATCGTAAATACTCATGGGAAACGGATTAGGTTTCTGGAAGACCATACCCACTTCCTTGCGCAGATTGTTCACATCAGTTTCAAAAATGTTTTCTCCATTGTATGCCACCTCACCGGTGATCCTCACAGAGGGAATCAGGTCATTCATCCGGTTCAAGGTCTTCAGGAAGGTGGACTTACCGCAGCCCGAGGGGCCAATCAAGGCAGTAATGGATTTTTCAGGGATCTCAATATGGATATTCTTCAACGCCTGGGTCTGGCCGTACCAGAGGTTCAGGTCATTGACAGTAATAATCGGCTTATTCATAGTTCGCTCCTTTATGCGTTCTTTTTCTGGAAATACTTTGTAACAGAGGATGCCGCCAAATTGATGCCAAATGCCAGCACCATCAGAATAGCGGCAATCGCGAAAGCAACTCCGAATTCGCCCTGCTCCTTGGCATACACATATAGGGCAACGGTTAAGGTTGCACCGGCACTGCTCAGGCCCTC
>JAGAUY010000027.1 GCA_017620525.1 Oscillospiraceae bacterium
CAAGGTGTTCATTGAAGCCATGGAGAGCAGACCTGTTGGCTACACCGTTTTCATGGTGATGTATTACACAGGACTGCGTGTTGGCGAACTGCTGGCTCTGACACCGGAGGATATTGATTTCGACCGACACATTATCTCTGTCAACAAGAACTACCAGCGCCTGAACGGAAAAGACTACATCTATCCGCCTAAGACAGAAGCTGGCTATCGTGAAGTGGTCATGCCTAAGGTACTGGAAAGCTGTCTGAAAGACTATCTGGCAAAGCTCTACGATGTACAGCCTACAGACCGTATCTTCCCTTATGACAGGGGCTGGGTCGGCAGACAGATGAAGTATGGTTGTGACCACTCCGGAACGCAGAAGATCAGGGTGCACGATGTGCGTCATACCCACGCCAGTTTGCTGATCGACATGGGCTGTACGCCGCTTCTGGTAGCAGAACGCTTGGGTCACGAAAGGGTGCAAACGACCATGGAAACCTACAGCCATCTGTACCCGAATAAGCAGACCGAAGTAGCCGATCAGCTTGACATGATAGCCGCAAAAGACGATGGCTACGAAAAAACGTCCTAATGTAGCCATTTTGTAGCCGGTAAAAAACAAGAATCCCGAAAACCCCTGTATTTTCAAGGGTTTTCGGGACTCGAAAGACTATTTTAACTTATTCCCACTCGCCAAATTAAAAGTCAGTCTAAACAATTTTGTATAGGCAATCTGACTCCATTTGACTTGATTTGATCTCAGATATCTGTATCCCATAGGGTGTCAAACTTTCTGCTATCAAAAATCTATCATGGGGTGATAGCAACAGCCTTGGCTATATGCCTGCAAACCGAGTGCTATCATTCTTCGTGATTATTCTACCATGTGTGCATTTGTAATGCAAGCGGGAATTAAGTATAAAAGGCATTTCCATTCATTTTGATCAAAGCTGCATCCGGTCAACACTATCCAAGTAATTATTATTTTCCATCACATTATGTGGAAAATGTTTGACGATCGCAGTAGCGCTTTCATTTCTAAAATTGACAGCACATAATTGATTCCGAACAAAGATTACTGAAAGCACCGTGTTTGCGTTAATCTCCACGTGGACAAGAACCTTTGCAATCGGTAACAGTGCAAACAAATCCCGTGCAACACGAACGGCAACAGCCGAAATGAATTCTTGTAACATAGTGTCAGAATCGCCGTCTCGAAGTACACGTTCTGGACTTGCAACAAACTCAACTTCTATATAGGTGGGGTTGTCCGTTCCGAACTCAAAGTCTCCGCTGTACAATGCTAAATCGTCAACAGGACGCATTCTTTCGATGACCTCAAGATAGGCATACTGATCCATCAGTCTGTGACAGAACTCTTTGAATTGATCCAGATGCTCGTTGTTGTCGCCAAGCAGCTGCTTCATATAGGTTGTTAATTCGCTAAGGGTATGAAACTCCTGTCCGGCAACATACAGAATTTTCTGATTGGAAAGCATATAAGCTACTGTTGCTTTTAAACACATCAGCAACTTCGCTAATGGTCATAAATGCGCGGGGATCGATGGAATGCACGATATTTCTCATCCGGGCGATCTGGAAACGGTTGACCACGAAATAAACCATAGTCTTGTCTGCGTCGGAAAAACCGCCCTTGGCAGCAATTTTCGTGGTTCCGCATGCAAAAGCATCCATGAGTGCTGCGCAGACTTCATCGGCTTTATCTGTGATGATCATGACTCCCTTGGACCTGTCTATGCCTTCCACAATAAAGTCCACCGCATTCAGACCAACATAATAAGCAACGATGGAATACAGGGGTAGAATCCAATTGCCGGAAAGCATTCCGGCGGCAATGTAAACCATGACATTATAAGTCATGACAAAGGTTCCTACAGTCATGTTAAGCTTCTTTGCAAAGATGACTGCCAGAACTTCCACACCGTCGATGGCACCGCCGTTACGGATCGTCAGGCCGCTGCCAATACCGGAAATCAGACCGCCGAACACGGCACAAAGCAGAAGATCAGTTCCGGCAAAGGGTGATGCGATGCTGACATCAATGGGCAGAACGTCCGTGATCAACCAGGCACCCAGGGAATAGATGGTGACAGCATACACGGAATATACCGTAAATGCAATGCCCTGTCTTTTAAGGCCAAACAGGAAAAGGGGGATGTTAAGGAGCAACAGAAACAGGGAAAGGGTCATATAATCGGGTGTAATCTGGGCCAGCAGCATGGAAGTGCCCGAAATACCACCGTCGTACAGACTTACCGGGGAAAGGAAGACGGTCACACCAAAGGCATTGATCAGACCGGAGATCGTGAGCATAGCAAAGTTTCGCAGGGAAAGCTGATTTTTGATGCTGGTTAAAGTTGGCATACAGTCCTTTTCCTTTCTATCTGTCATGACGAAGAGAAGACAGCTTTGCAAGTGCTTCCATCAGCTCGCCGTTTATTTTCATTACACCTTCCATGGGCTTTCGGTGACGGGGATAGCCGCCGCTGTGATACCGGGCAATGACGATCTGGTATCGATCCATGGCTGCTTTGACTGCGGTTTCCCATGAGATATACAATTCTTTGCTTGCGGCGTTTCCTGCTGCAAGCATTATTTCTTTTGTCATACCGGTCAGGCAATGAGCCATACTCTCAGCATTTTCTTCTATCAGGAATCCATTCCGGTTATCTGTAACACCTTCCGCTGCGCAGCTGTCTTTGATCAAAACAGATGCCAGACTGCAGGCGGCGGCTTCCCGGACAACCAATCCGTTGGTATCGTAGCTGGATGGGAAAAGAAATAGATCAGCTCTGGAATACCATCCACGTAGCTGCTCCCGATCCCGGATGGCTCCTGTAAAGATGCACTTACTCCGGATGCCGCAATCACTGGAATAGGCTTCAATCTGTTCCCTGTCATCGCCGTCTCCAATGAAGACCATGCGGAAATCCCGGTTTTCTATCTTCAGCCGAGCCAGCGCATCAACGATGATCCGCAGCCCTTTATACCACATCATTCTGCCGACAAACAGGTAGACCGGTACATCCAGCGGAAGATCATATCCATTGGTTGCAGTTTGGATCTGCTCTTCGGTTGCTCTTTCACAGGGCATGTCCACACCGTTGGGCATGACGATATAGTCTCCCTCATAGCCTAGAGAACGAAGATTTTCACCAGCACCATGGCTGACAGCCCAGACTTCATCACAGGCCGAAATGTTGGACACCAGTACCTTCTTTGCTGCAAGCTGTATCGGCTTACTCTTCACAATATGCTCAATGTCCACATCGAACTTGGTATGGTAAGTAAATACAATGGGAGCGTTTGTAATCTGCCGAAGCTGTCTTGCCATGAACGTAGACATGACAGGACAGTGGGTATGCAGCAGTGCTATATTCCTGTCGGTCACATTACGTGCAACCTCCGGTGAAAAGGGGACACCTGCCGGATAACCCTCAAATTTCTGAGTTACGATACTGGGATACCTGACAACAGGATATGAGAATTGCTGATCATCCGCATCAGGATTTGCAGGTGTCACAACCATGGATTGCAGGCCGGAGTGCTGAATCTGTGATGCATAATTGAGAACTGTATTTGCTACACCGTCAATAAGCGGCGGAAAAGAATCATTCAACAGACATATGGTTTGTGTATTGTCCACACGGAACCTCCTGAAACATTTTCCAAGAGTATATGCATAAAAGATAAACTGAAACGAAACATCATAGAATGTTTACAATTATTGTGGTGACATCTTGATATAATGATGAAAAATGTTTCTTTTCAGTTTAGGAACGGTCTGTACACTTTCTTACGAGGTGAAAATATATGTTTCAGATTATGGTCGTTGATGACGATAAAAATACACGCCTGTTTTTGAAGGCAGTTCTGGAGGCGGAGAATTATACTGTTCTGACCGCCGAGAATGGGGAAGATGCCCTTGCGCTTATGGACACCAATCATGTGGATCTGGTGGTACTGGATATCATGATGCCTAAAATGGACGGCTATGAATTCACACAAGCCCTGCGGGAGAGCAACAATAATCTGCCGATCCTGATGGTGTCGGCCAAACAGCTCCCGTCCGATAAAAAGCATGGCTTTATGGTTGGTACGGATGACTATATGACAAAACCCATTGACGAGGAGGAAATGCTATGGCGGATCAAGGCGCTGCTGCGACGTGCACGGATCGCCAGCGAACGTCGAATTGTCCTTGGAGATGTGGTTCTGGACTACGATTCCCTGACGGTATCCCGAAAGGGTGAGACACAGGAGCTTCCTCAGAAGGAATTTATGCTGCTGTATAAGTTGCTGTCCTATCCCGGCAAAATTTTTACCCGCATCCAGCTCATGGATGAGATCTGGGGTGCAGACAGTGAGACCGGTTGGGAAACTGTTACGGTGCATATCGGACGGCTGCGCAAACGCTTTGAAGGCTGGAATGAATTTGAAATCGTATCTGTCCGTGGACTTGGCTATAAGGCGGTGAAAAAGGTATGAATCGGGAAAAGAAGCAGAAGCATTTTGGATTACTGCTGATGTTTATACTGGTACTGTTTATTGCCGGTTTGATCAATTCAGGAATCACCACATTGGCAGTTTATCTGTTGGTTCGCAATGGTGTGTTGACGGTCTCCAGCCATGTGGTACCGGATGCGGGCAGATTGATGCTGTTCAATGCTGTGCTGAGTATTCCCATCGGCCTGTTGGTTGCGGTGACAGTCAGCAAATTCCCCTTGAAACCGATCCGCGATCTGATTGACGGTATGGACAGCCTTGCCTCCGGCGACTTTAAGACCCGTGTGCGTGTAGGTAAGATCATGCGGCGGTATCCTGCCTTTGTTGAAGTATCTGAGAGCTTTAACAAAATGGCGGAGGAACTGGAAAGCACGGAAATGCTTCGTTCTGACTTCATCAACAATTTCTCCCATGAGTTCAAAACACCCATCGTATCCATTGCGGGACTTGCAAAAGTCCTGAAGCGTGGGAATCTGAGTCAGGCGGAACAGGACCAGTATTTATCTGCCATAGAGGAAGAGTCCATGCGTTTAAGCTATATGGCAACCAATGTGCTGAGCCTGACCAAGGTAGAGAATCAGACGATCCTATCTGATGTGACAGAGTATAATCTGTCAGAGCAGATCCGTTCCTGTATCTTGCTTTTGGAGAATAAATGGAGCAGACGTGATCTGGAGCTTCAGCTGGAGTTTGGCGAGCATATGATCGCGGCAAATGAGGAACTGCTGAAACAGGTTTGGATTAACCTTTTGGACAATGCGGTGAAGTTTACCCCGGATGGCCATACTATTCAGGTGCGTATTTCAGAAACAGACCATAGCATTACTGTGGATGTACTCAATACCGGAAGCGAGATTCCGAAGGAAAGCCAGGCAAAGATTTTCAATAAGTTCTATCAGGCAGACGAGTCCCATGCCACCCAGGGCAACGGTGTTGGCCTTGCCATTGTGAAACGAATCGCCCAGCTGCACGGCGGCACAGTGGCTGTTTCCAGTGAAAATGAAGTGACGGTATTTACAGTGGAATTACCAAAGTAAGAATAGCGGATTTATCGCGGAGCACTTGATTTGAGTGCTCCGTAGTTTTGTTTTAGTTTATTTTGAAATGATATTCTACCGATGAAATATATGAAATGGAAAGGATTACAGCATGAAAACAAACTCCAATTCTCAAGCCATGGCCACAGAAAGTATCCCCAAGCTGTTGGCACAGCTGGCAATTCCTGCGGTTGTGGCACAGATCATCAATCTTCTGTACAACATTGTCGACCGAATCTACATCGGCCATATCCCGGAAATCGGTGCGGATGCGCTGACTGGTGCCGGCCTGTTTATGCCGATCCTGATGCTCATCAACGCTTTCGCAATGCTGGCAGGCGCTGGCGGTGCCCCCCGTGCTTCCATTGCCATGGGTCAGCAGGACAATAAAACCGCTGAAAAGATCATGGGCAACTGTTTCAGTCTCCTGATGATTCTGTCAGTCGTTTTGACCGTCGTATTCTATGTTTCCGCACCGCAGCTTCTCGTAATGATCGGCGCCAGTGAAGCAACCCTTCCTTATGCGCTGGACTATTCCCGTATTTACATCCTGGGTACGGTTTTTGTTCTGATTGTCATGGGTATGAACCCCTTTATCACAACCCAGGGCTTTGCAAAAATCAGTATGCTGACCACTATTATTGGTGCGGTTATCAACATCGTTCTCGACCCCATCTTTATTTTTGCGCTGGATATGGGTGTTAAGGGTGCAGCTCTTGCAACGGTTCTGAGCCAGGCTGTAGGTGCAGCTTGGATCCTGAGGTTCCTGAACGGAAAGAAGACGATCCTTCGCCTGAAAAAGGAACACTTCAAACTAGAACGGAAAATTATCATGCCCTGTCTTGCGCTGGGTGTTTCCAGTTTTGTCATGCTGGCAACGGAGAGCCTGCTGTCCATCAGCTTTACTTCCAGCCTGTCCCGTTACGGCGGTGACATCGCTGTGGGTGCCATGACCATTATTACCAGCGTATGCCAGCTTGTTACCATGCCTCTGCAGGGAATCTGCCAGGGTGGACAGCCCATCATCAGTTATAACTATGGTGCCCATAACGACAAGCGTGTGAAGGAAGCATTCCGGTGCCAGTTTATTGTCTGCGTGATTCTCAGTACCCTCTGCTGGGCGGCTATGCTGTTGATTCCGCAGATGTTTGCCGGACTGTTCACCAGCGATACTGCGCTGACGGAGTATACCGCATGGGCGCTTCGAATCTACATGGCAGGTATTTTCTCACTTGGCTTCCAGTTGTGCTGCCAGCAGAGCTTTATGGCTCTGGGACAGGCGAAAATCAGTTTGTTCCTTGCTTGCCTGCGGAAAATTATTCTGCTGATCCCCTTGATCTTCATCCTGCCCAATTTCTTTGCAGATAAGGTTTTTGCGGTATTCTTGGCGGAACCCATCAGTGATATCATTGCCGCTTTGGTGACCACCATTGCATTCTTCAGCCAGTTCAATAAGATTCTGAAGAAAGGATCAGAGAAATAATAAAGAATGCGATCCCAAGAAATATCCGATCGGGGAGTTTGTTAATGAACTCCTCGATTTTTATTTACAAATTGGAAATGAGTGGTTTCGTTTTGGTTTAGATTACCTTCGTACCATTATCACAAAGTAATAATGGGAGGAGAAGGCATGAGCATTTTTCTTGTGTTAGCATATCTGTTTTTCGTTGGCTCTGTTCTTGGATGGGTTCTGGAACTGCTGTACCGGAACATAAAACAACGAAACAGAAAATGGATGAATCCAGGCTTTTGTACAGGGCCGTATCTGCCGATTTACGGTTTTGGCCTCTGTGTGCTGTATCTGCTGGCATCTCTGGAGCAGTACAGCATCATTACAGATCCATTCTGGAACAAACTGACGCTGTTTGCAGTTATGGCAATTGGTATGACAATCATTGAGTATGCAGCTGGCATCTTTTGTCTGAAGTTTTTGAAGGTTCGATTATGGGATTATTCGGATCAGTGGGGCAATATCCAGGGAATCATCTGTCCTCAGTTTTCAACAGCGTGGGCGATTATGGGCGCAATGTACTACTTTTTGATCCATCCGCGCATTCTCGATGGGCTGAACTGGCTGGCACAGAATCTTGCGTTTTCCTTCTTCATCGGAATGTTCTTCGGAATTTTTATCATTGATGTTACGAATTCAGCACAATTGATCGTAAAGCTGAAGCGGTTCGCAGAAGAAAATCGGGTGGTTCTGGCTTATGAAGGAATTAAAGACCATATCCGAAATAACCAGCATAAGAAACGTCAGAAATACCGTTTCTTTGCTCCGTTCCGGTCTGAAAAACCTTTGAGTGAACATCTGAAGGAAATCGTCGCAAATCTGGAAAAGCAAAAAAAGAAGCACAAATAAAGGAGAACAATTATGGATCGAATTAAAAACTGGTTTCGCAGCCTCGGAAGCAAGATGCAGTCTTTTATGTATGGCCGGTATGGCTATGATGAACTGTCGCAGTTTCTTTCAAAGACAGCGTTACTGTGTGTCATTGTTGGCTTGTTTGCATACCCCGGCTTTTTCTGCGGCCTCGCAATGGCACTGTATCTGGTTACCATGTTCCGAATGTACTCCAAAAATATTATGAAGCGCAAGCAGGAACGCGATGCCTATTTAAGAAGAACACAGCCCCTTCGGGATTGGCAGGCTCTGCAAAAACGTAAGTTCAATGACCGTAAGACCCATAAGTTTTACAGATGCAGTCAGTGCAAGACATCCCTGCGTGTACCGAAGGGAAAAGGCAAGATCAAGATCCACTGCCCAAAGTGTGGAGCAGAGATCGTGAAGAAAACCTGAGGCGCGCCTATGTTTGGATTTGTACAGGCAAACCTGGCGGATTTATCACAGGAAGAAAAAGAACGCTACCAGGGAGCCTATTGTGGGCTCTGCAAAACCATAGGTCAAAGGCATGGTCATATTGCAAGACTGGGGCTCAGCTACGACCTGACATTCCTGTCATTGCTTCTTTCCTCGCTCTATGAACCTGAGGAACAGTGCAGTAGCTGCAGATGCGTGATCCACCCCTGTAAAAAAAGTAACCGCATCAGTAGCAGATGCACGGAGTATGCGGCAGACATGACTGTGGCTCTAACCTATCACAAATGTCTGGATGACTGGAAAGATGACAGAAATCTTACCCGTTACTGCTATGCCAAGCTCCTTGAAAAACCGTACCGTAAAGTTAAGGATGCATGGCCCCGCCAGTGCAGAATCATCGAGACAGAACTGGATGTTTTATCCAGAATTGAGGAAGGGAAATCCACCAGTCCGGACGCTGCTGCCAACAGTTTTGGCAGGCTGATGGCGGATCTGTTTGTCATCGAATCAGATAACTGGGAGCCTTATCTGCGCGGGCTTGGTTACGGTCTTGGGCGATATATTTATTTTGCAGATGCCGTACTGGATTACAAAAAAGACAAGCGAACCGGCAGCTATAATCCGCTGAACTACATAGAAACAAAGCCGGAGGAAATGAAGCCTATCCTGGTCAACGTGCTTGGGGAAGCGTCAAAAGCCTTTGAATTCCTGCCGCTGGTACAGGATGCCCATCTGCTGAAAAATATCATGTATTCCGGAATCTGGCTGAAATACAATCGGGCAATGGAAAAGAGGGGGAAGAAAAAGAATGGTTGAAGATCCGTATAAGGTGTTGGGGCTTTCTCACGGTGCAACGGAAGCAGATATCAAAAAGGCTTACCGTAAAAAAGCGAAGGAGTACCATCCCGATCTGCACCCCAACGACCCGGTAGCGATCAAGAAAATGCAGGAAGTAAATGAAGCATACGATATGCTGATGAATCCGGAGAAGTACGCGAACAGAAATGCACAGCAGCAAAGATCCGGTCAGCAACAGCAAAATCCCTACAATCGAAGCAGTTCTCAGAAATCGGGTGGCTACCGGGGTCCCGGAGGATGGGCAAGTGATTTTGGTGGTTTTGATTTTGAGGATTTCTTCGGTGGGTTCGGTTTCTCGGATTCCGGCAGTCAATATGCCGGGAGACCTACAGTAGAATATGGCGATAGTCCCACAATACAGCGGGTCATTCAGGCTATCAACAATCGCCAGTATCAATCCGCTGTGGACATGCTGACCCATGTTACTAGCTCCGGCAGAAATGCCCGGTGGTATTACCTGAGCGCCGTTGCCAACCATGGCTTGGGAAATTCCGTTCAGGCGATGGATCAGATCCAGCGTGCGATCAAACTGGACCCCAATAACCGTACTTATCAGCAGCTGTACCGCCAGTACCGGCAGGCAGAGCAGACATACGAAACCAATGCACAGGGCTTTGATATGGGAGCTATGCAGATTCAGAAGGTCTGTATGGGCCTATGTCTGGCACAGATGTTTTGCAACCCCTTCGGTTGCCTGAGATGTATTTGATGAAAGGATTTTTATTATGGGTAAGACAATTGGAATCGACCTTGGTACCACCAATAGCTGCGTCTGCGTGGTTGAGGGTGGCAGACCCACCATCATCCCAAATGAAAAGGGTGGCCGCACCACCCCCAGTGTGGTGGCATTTACCACCAGCGGTGAGCGATTGGTTGGCGATGCTGCTGTCCGTCAGGCAGCAGTCAACAGCAGCAGAACCATCAGCTCTGTCAAGCGGCACATGGGTACTGACTGGCATACCGTTATCGATGGCAAGAAGTATACACCCCAGGAGATCAGCGCCATGATCCTGCGTAAGCTGCGCCAGGATGCGGAAAATTATCTGGGTGAGCCTGTAACAGATGCAGTTATTACGGTTCCTGCCTATTTTAACGATATCCAGCGTCAGGCGACCAAGGATGCGGGCCGCATTGCCGGACTGAACGTTCAGCGTATCATCAATGAGCCTACCAGTGCGGCTCTGGCTTATGGCCTTGATAATGGCGCTGCCCAGAAGGTCATGGTCTACGACCTGGGTGGTGGTACCTTTGACGTATCCATTATTGAGATCGGTGATGGCGTCATCGAGGTGCTGGCAACCAACGGTGATAACCATTTGGGCGGCGATGATTTCGACGCACGAATCGTGAACTATGTTCTGAATGAACTGCAGCGTCAGCATCATGTAGATGCCAAGAAGGACCCTTCGGCTATGCAGCGTATCAAGGAGGCTGCGGAGCAGGCAAAGAAAGAATTGTCCAGCACCGAGCAGACTTCTATCAATTTGCCTTATCTGACCCAGAACCGGGGAGAGATGGTGCATTTTGAGTGTACGATCACCCGTACCAAGTTCAATGAACTGACCCGGGATCTGGTTGACCGTACCGCAATCCCTGTCCAGAACGCCCTGAATGATGCCGGTATTGCACCTTCTGAGCTGGGTAAGGTTCTGCTGGTTGGCGGCTCCACCAGAATTCCTGCAGTACAGGAGAAGGTCCGGGCAATTACGGGTATCACGCCCTCCCGGAATATCAATCCCGATGAATGCGTTGCCCAGGGTGCTGCAGTTCAGGGAGATACCCTTTCTGGTGGTACCATGGAACTGGCTGGCGGCGGTGGCAGTATCCTGCTGCTGGACGTTACGCCTCTGAGCCTGTCCATCGAAACCGTTGGCGGTGTTGCTACCCGCTTGGTGGAACGGAACTCCACACTGCCTGTTCACTATTCTCAGGTGTTTTCTACGGCTGCACCTTATCAGCGCAGTGTTGAAATCCACGTTCTTCAGGGCGAACGGCCCATGGCACGGGACAATAAGACCATCGGCAAGTTCAAGCTGGATGGCATCAAGAAAGCTCCTGCCGGTGTGCCGCAGATTGAGGTTACCTTTGATATCGATGTCAATGGTATTCTGAAGGTTTCTGCCAAGGATCTGGATACCGGAAAGGCTCAGTCCATTACCATCACCGCTAACGAGAAAATGTCTGATGCGGAAATCGAGCAGGCTATTCGGGATGCGGAAATGTATGCCTCTCAGGATCAGCTGCGCCGGGATATGATGGAGATCAACAATGAAGGTCAGCAGTTGTTGATGAAGGCAGAGAATGCCGTCAGTAAAGTCGGCAAGAAGCTGGATAAGGAAGAAAAGAAGCTGATCAAGTCTGATTGTGCTGCCCTGCGGAAGCTTCTTTCTAAGGCAAAGCCTGAAAAGATGACAGAAACAGAACTAAGTGAGATCCGGCAGGCAATGCAGCGACTGGAATCCTCCAGCGCAAATGCCTGCGCCCTTGCTGAACAGGAAAACACATAATTCTATTTCCATCTCCTGAAAGGAGGAATGTCCGTGAAGGAAGATGAGAAGTTCAGGCTGAAAATGATGGAGACAGTGGACGAAGAAACCATGGAATGGGCGCAGAAAGCTTCCACCGAATTTGCCAAGCGAATGTCCTACTATAAATGCGCCATGCTGGAAGTGGAGACTCGTTTCAACGTTCTGAATGAAGAATACATTCTGGAGCATGGTCGCGCTCCGGTGAACAGCATCAAATCCCGTCTGAAAACGCTGCCCAGTCTTCGTGAAAAACTGGAGCGCAAGAATATCCCTTTCGATGTGGATACCATGGAAGAACAGCTCAATGACATTGCCGGGGTCCGGGTGATCTGCTCCTTTCCGGAAGATGTATATACCATGGCAAACGCATTCCTTGCCATGGACGATATCGAGGTTCTTCAGGAGAAGGACTATATCAAAAATCCAAAGCCCAATGGCTATCGCAGTCTCCATCTGATCGTGGCAATTCCTGTTCATCTTGCAGAAGGAAAGCGCATGACCAAGGTGGAAATCCAGCTGCGAACCATCGCTATGGACTTTTGGGCAAGTTTGGAACATCAGCTTCGGTATAAACAGGATAACGAATTTACGGAAGAGATGGCGACGGAGTTGTATGCGTGTGCGCAACTTAGTGCCGCATTGGATCTGCGTATGGACAAGCTGCGGAAAAGTATTCAGGAACATAACAGCCGGGAGGAACTGCCATGAAGCGGCTGTTAAAATGGCTGCAGGAGTGTTGGCGGGGATACACGGAAGGTAGATATGGCTTGGATGGACTCTCCGCGATGTATCTTTGCATCAGTGCTGCGCTGATTGCCTGTGTGTTGAATATGGAACCGGGGAATCTGCGTATCCTGACAGGGTTAGGTGCAGTTATTTTGGGTGCCTATGGACTTTACAGATGTTTCTCCAAAGATACACAGAAGCAACAGCAACAGTTGCATACTTTTGAAAAGGAACTTGAAGAAATCGACTATAAGATTTCTCTGCGCACCGGTGTCTGGAAGATCAAACGATCATACCGGTATGTTCGCTGTAAAAACTGCGGCCATCGCTTTCGTGTTCCGAGAACACAAAAAAAGCAAACCATAACTTGTCCAAACTGCGAAAAGAAAATATCACGGCGCACATAACTTTCCGAGGTGATGATTATGCAATATCAAATTTCCTATCTCAGTCCCAACGGCTATGCCGAAACATTAGCAAACGCATTCTGCCGTGTGCTTCCTCAAGATACCTATGTATCTGATTTGGAAGAAGACGGGACTGCTTATGCGGACGTTCAGCTGGTGGGCTTTGAAATGGGCGGTACCAAACTGGATGCGATTCCCTTCAAGGTATTGGAATATCTGGAAGAATTGGACGGGACAATGATCGTCCTGTTCGCTACGGTACCGTTCCAGCCCAATGAAGCAGTGCGTAATAAAATCAATAACAGCGTAATTCCGTTCCTGCCTGACGAGTGTGATTATCGGGGACTGTATTTGTGCGCTGCACAGCCGCCCGAATCTCTTGTGCGGGATCTTCGTAATGTCATTGCTGTCCAGCCCGACAACACCAGGGCAAAGCACTGGCTGGATCAGTGCGAAAAAGCGAATGGACACCCGGATGCAGAGGATTTGAAAAAAGGCTGTTTATTCATGCGTCATGTGCTGGAGTTGGACATTTGAGAATACAGCCGTCGGAATTATCCGGCGGCTGTATTTTGTTCATAATTCTTTCTTATTCAGTTTTGTTTCGGTTTAGCTTGACATTTTATTCTATCTACAGATCGAAAGAAAATGACTGACGTAGAAAGGAAATAACTATGAATGAAGTAAAACGGCCCAGAAAACCGCTGATCTATTACTATGCGGTTGTGATCATGGTCCTGTCCCTGTTCAACTTTATGGCCATGCCCTGGCTCATGGAGCAGCGGGTGCAGGAGGTTGACTATGGTACCTTTATGACCATGACCGAACAGCAGGACATCGGCAGAGTGGATATCCAGTCCAACCAGATCGTATTCACCAACAAGGAAGAAACGCAGATCTATAAGACCGGTGTTCTGGAAGATCCCAATCTGACGGAGCGGCTGTATACCGCCGGTATCACCAACTTTGGCGCGGAAATCGTTCAGGAGACATCTCCGCTTCTCAGCTTTATGCTGACATGGATTCTGCCTATGCTGGTGTTCACTGCCATTGGTCAGTTCGCATCCAAGAAGATGATGGATAAGGCCGGTGGCCCCAACGCCATGTCCTTCAATATGGGCAAGTCCAACGCCAAGGTCTATGTCAAGTCCTCCGATGGCATCAGTTTTGCCGATGTGGAGGGCGTGGATGAGGCTGAGGAAAGTCTGGCTGAAATCGTGGATTACCTCCATGATCCCAGCAAGTATAAGGAAATCGGAGCTACCATGCCCAAGGGTGTGCTGCTTGTTGGCCCTCCCGGTACCGGTATGACTATGCTGGCCAAGGCTGTTGCCGGTGAAGCCAATGTGCCTTTCTTCTCCATCTCCGGCTCTGAGTTCGTGGAGATGTTCGTGGGTATGGGTGCAAGCAAGGTCCGTGACCTCTTTAAGCAGGCAAAGGAAAAGGCTCCCTGTATCGTGTTCATTGATGAGATTGATGCCATCGGTCAGAAGCGAAATACCGGCGGCGGTATGGGCGGTAACGACGAGCGGGAGCAGACCCTGAACCAGCTACTCACCGAAATGGACGGCTTTGAGGGCAACTCCGGCGTTATGATCCTGGCGGCTACCAACCGTCCCGAATCCCTTGATCCGGCGCTGACCCGTCCCGGACGCTTTGACCGCCGGGTTCCCGTGGAACTGCCTGATCTGGACGGCAGAGAGAAGATCCTCCGGGTCCATTCCAAGAAGATCAAAGTTGCTGACGATGTGGACTTCAAGGTGATCGCCCGGATGGCCTCCGGCGCATCTGGTGCTGAACTGGCGAATATCATTAACGAAGCAGCGCTGAGAGCGGTCCGTGACGGCAGAAAGTTTGCTACCCAGGCTGATCTGGAAGAATCCATCGAAGTTGTCATCGCAGGCTACCAGAAGAAAAACGCGATCCTGACAGATAAGGAAAAGATGGCTGTTGCCTACCACGAGATCGGTCATGCCCTTGTGGCTGCACTCCAGACCAATTCCGCGCCTGTCCAGAAGATCACCATCGTTCCCAGAACCTCCGGTGCGCTGGGCTATACGATGCAGGTGGAACAGGGCAACCATTATCTGATGACTAAGGAAGAAATCGAGAACAAGATTGCTACCTATGCAGGCGGTCGTGCCGCCGAGGAAGTAGCCCTGGGCAGTGTTTCCACCGGTGCATCCAATGACATTGAGCAGGCTACCAAGCTGGCACGTGCCATGATCACCCGGTACGGTATGAGTGAGGAATTTGACATGGTGGCTCTGGAAACTGTCACAAATCAGTACCTGGGCGGCGATGCCAGCCTTGCCTGCTCTGCTGAGACCCAGACCAAGGTGGATGAACTGGTCGTCAAGCTGGTGAAGAAACAGCATAACAAGGCCCGTCAGATGCTGATGGACAACCGGCAGAAACTGCAGGAGTTGTCGGAGTACCTCTACGAAAAGGAAACCATCACCGGCGAAGAATTCATGCAGATTCTGAACGCGTAAATATTCAGCCGGGAGCAGAGTCTTTCATGCTCCCGGCTTTTCCCAGAAATGAGTGTGTAAATTGAAATCCCCAGCTAATTATTTCCCCGAACCCCAGATCGATCTACAGAATTTCCGCCTGAAAAGAATCAACGAGCCGCAATACAGACATATGTGGTTTCTGTTGTTCTGGCCGATTTTCATCGTACGGTATTTACTGGTCGAAAAGATAAATCCGATTGGAACAGCTCACTTGATCCATTGCCCGCTGGATGATGTGATCCCATTTCAGGAGTTTTTCCTGATTCCCTATGCTCTGTGGTATGTGGGGATTGTTGGTATGCACCTGTACACGATGGTTTATGATGTTCCGGCGTTCAAGAAATATACGAAGTTCCTCATTATCTCCATGACTACCTCAACTGCAATATTCATTCTTTATCCCAGTTATCAGCAGTTAAGGCCGTCAGAATTTCCCCGGGATAATCTCCTGACGGATATCGTGGGACTCATATATTTGATCGATACAAATACCAATATTTTCCCCTCTGAGCATGCAATCGGTGCGCTGGCGGTTTTTGCTGCGTCTTTGCATACAAAAGGGTTACATTCTCCTGTGAAGACAACGGTGATTGGGATTATTACGGTCCTGATCTGCCTGTCTACAGTATTCCTGAAGCAGCATTCCATATTGGATGTTGCAGCAGCCCTGCCGATCTGCATCATTGCCTATATTGCATGCTACGGCAAAGAACATATCAGAGAAATACGAGCCAAGGTGAAGTATGCTTACTAACTTATTATTACAGTTGGGCCAGCGAGTCCAATCCATGCTGTTTATTGCGCCTGTGATTCTGCTGGCCATCGTCAGCCATGAATATGCCCATGGATGGGTTTCTGATCGTCTGGGAGATCCAACGCCTCGGCATTCCGGCAGATTGTCCCTGAATCCTTTCCGGCATCTCGATATCATGGGTGCTTTGTGCCTGCTCATTTTCCGTGTGGGCTGGGCAAAACCTGTCCCCATTGATCCAAGATATTACAAGGATCGTAAAAAGGGTATCCTTTATGTCTCCTTGGCAGGGCCGGGAATCAACTTCATTTTGGCATTTCTGTCCTTGTTTCTGGAAGGAATCCTGATGAAGTTTGGCTCCCGAACATCGACCCTGATATGGATTCTGTGTCAGTTTTGCTACTACTCAGCTGTAATCAATATCGGCCTAGGCCTTTTTAATTTGGTCCCGATTCCACCGCTGGATGGCTCCAAAATTGCCGCTTCACTGTCAGAGCAGGCATCCAGGTTCTATTGGAAATATCAGCGGTATTGGAGACTGATTCTGATTATTCTGATTGTCAGTGGTATCCTGAGTAAGCCGCTCAACTGGCTCAATGAATTACTGCTGAACGCAATGTGGCGAATCATTCGTCTGATTATCAACTTATAACATTTGTGGGCAGATTGTCCACTTGAAGGAGAAACACCATGCACAGATTATTCAAGCGAGATCAGATTTTCACGATTCCGAATCTATTGAGCCTCGTCCGGCTTCTGATGATTCCGATGATCATCTGGCTCTATTGTGAAAAAGAAGATTATGTCGCGGCGGCAGTTATGATCGTTCTGTCGGGACTTACAGACATTGCAGACGGTATCATTGCCCGGAAGTTTCATCTGGTATCGGATTTAGGAAAAATTCTGGATCCGGTTGCGGACAAACTGACCCAGGCAGCACTGATCATCTGCCTGATTACAAAATTTGACTGGATGCTGTGGCTGTTTCTTCTCTTTGCAATTAAGGAGATCACCATGGGCATCAGCGGCCTTTTGGTAATCAGGAAGAAAGATGTGGTCAACAGCTCCCAGTGGTTTGGAAAGCTGGCAACGGTTGTGCTGTATGCAGTGATGTTTATCCTGTTCCTGTTTCCTAATACTCCTGCGGAAACAGCTAATTTGATGATCCTGATCTGTGCTGCGGTGCTGTTGCTTGCTTTTACAAAGTACCTTCGTTTTCATATTTCGCTGCTGCGAAACAAGGAAGATTGAGATTAGCTATGGTAAAAAGAACGATTACAGGCGCAGCGATAACGCTAATCACATATTTTGCTGTGGCCTATTCCCATATTCCTGTAGTTATTCTGTGTGCAACTGGATTATTGAGTGCCCTCGCGGTATATGAAATCTATGCCGCAGCCGGTATGACAGAGAATCTTATTCTGCTTCTGGGCTCCGTTGCGGTATCTATGATACTCGCAATTCTGCCCATGCCAAACTACAGCATGATTCTGACAATTTTATTTCCGATTGCTGTAGCTTTCTTTGTGTTTCTGATGGCGCGGCAGAACCGGTGCAGAATCGATAAGTTTTACAAGGTAGCAGGAATTGCATTACTGGTTGTTTTGCTGTTCAAAGCCATTCCGCAGCTTCGCCTTACGGAACACGGCGTTTATTATCTCGTGGGAGCGATTACCTTATGTTTTGCAACAGATGTAGCCGCATACTTAATTGGAAGCAAATTTGGCAGACATAAGCTCATGCCAAAGGTCAGCCCAAACAAAACGGTGGAGGGTTCTCTTGCAGGAATTGCAGCGTCGGTTTTGGTGATGCTTCTGTTTGGCTGCTGGTTGGAATGGAACTGCATAGCGAAAATCAGTTGGACGCAAATGATTCTGTATGCTGCAACCGCATCCGTCGTTGGGCAGTTCGGAGATCTGGCAATGTCTGCAGTGAAACGAATCTGCGGCATAAAAGACTTTGGTAATTTGCTGCCCGGCCATGGGGGCATCCTCGACCGATTTGACAGCCATTTGTTCTGCGTTGCATATACATTGCTGTATTGTTCGCTGACCGGTGGATTTATTCGGTAATCTGTGAAACAGGAGGTTATAGAGAAATGAAAACCTACCGCGCCGGAATCGATATCGGTTCCACCACAGTCAAGTTGGTGGTTCTGGATGAACATAATGAAATTATCTTTGGTGACTACCGGCGTCATCACGCCCATACACAGGAAACACTGAATTCTCTGCTGAAATCTGCCCGGCAGAAGATTGGTGAATGCGTTATGAAAGTAAAAATTACTGGCTCCGGCTCTATCAATCTGGGCAAAGCCCTGGATATTGCCTTTGTGCAGGAGGTGGTGGCTGTTGCCACAGCTCTGAAATCCGTGGCTCCCCAGACAGATGTGGCCATCGAACTGGGCGGTGAAGATGCTAAGATCATTTACTTTAAGGGCGGCCTGGAAGAACGGATGAACGGTGTCTGTGCTGGTGGTACTGGCTCCTTTATCGATCAGATGGCAGCGTTGCTGCAGACCGATGCAACAGGATTGAATGATGCCGCCAAGGATTACAAGCAGATCTATCCCATCGCAGCCCGGTGCGGCGTGTTTGCCAAGACAGATATCCAGCCCCTGATCAACGAGGGTGCTACCAAGGCCGACCTTGCTGCATCCATTTTCCAGGCGGTGGTGAACCAGACCATTTCCGGTCTGGCCTGCGGCAAACCCATCCGGGGCTGTGTTGCATTTCTGGGTGGCCCACTGCACTTCCTGACGGAATTGAAAGCTGCCTTCGTGCGAACGTTGATGCTGACAGAAGAAACTACCGTTGATCCGGAAAATTCCCATCTGTTTGCTGCGATGGGTGCTGCTCTGGAAGCAGAAGATGCCCAGGAAGTGGAATTGTCCGAGTTGATTGAAAGACTACAGAAAGGCGTTCAGGTCAGCTTCGAGATGCCTCGGCTGGAGCCGCTGTTCCGGAATGAAAATGAGTATACTGAATTCTGCGAGCGGCACAGCAAGGCGGTGGTGGCAAAAGCAGATATTTCTATATATTCCGGCAACTGCTTCCTTGGTATCGACGCAGGCTCTACCACCACCAAACTGGTTTTGATCGGTGAAAAGGGCGAGCTGCTCTGGAAGTTCTATGCAAACAATCAGGGTAATCCCATTATGACAGCACAATTCGCCATCGGAGAACTGAAAAAGCAGCTTCCCGATACCGCAAAGATCGTCCGCACCTGTTCTACCGGCTACGGTGAAGCCCTGTTAAAATCCGCCTTTAGCTTGGATGAAGGTGTGGTGGAAACCATTGCCCACTGTACCGCTGCATCCTTCTTTGACCCTGAAGTGGACTGTGTTCTGGATATCGGCGGTCAGGACATGAAGTGTATCAAGCTAAAAAACGGCACTGTGGATAACATTATGCTGAACGAGGCCTGCTCCTCCGGCTGCGGTTCTTTTATTGAGAATTTTGCTACTTCGTTGGGCTATACCGCGGAAGGCTTTGCCAAAGAAGCCCTGTTTGCCAAAGCACCTGTTGATCTCGGTACCCGGTGTACCGTGTTCATGAACTCCAACGTCAAGCAGGCCCAGAAAGAAGGCGCATCCGTTTCCGATATCTCCGCAGGTCTTGCCTACTCCGTCATCAAGAATGCCCTCTACAAGGTCATCAAGCTGGCATCAAGTGAAGATCTGGGTAAACATATCGTGGTCCAGGGCGGTACGTTTCACAATCAGGCTGTTCTACGGGCATTTGAAAAGATCGCGGGAGTGGACGCCACCTGCCCGGATATCTCCGGTCTGATGGGCGCATTTGGTGCGGCTCTGGTGGCGAAGAACCACTATGCAGGTCAGGATTCTACGATGATCTCTCTGGATGAGATTCTTCGGCTTTCCTATGATACAAAAACAGTTCGCTGCGGCGGCTGCTCCAACAACTGTATGCTCACCATAAATAACTTCGGCGGACGAAAACACATCAGCGGCAACCGCTGTGAAAAGGGCGCAGGCGGTACCACAAAGGGAAAGAAAGCTCCCAATATGGTGGAATTCAAGCGGAAGAGGATCTTTGACTATCCATCTCTGGAGAATCCCACCCGTGGAACGATTGGCATACCCAGAGTGCTGAATATGTACGAAAACTATCCTTTCTGGGCCACCTTCTTCAAGGAACTGGGATTTAAGGTAGTTCTTTCTCCTTTCTCTGACCGTAAGATTTATGAACTGGGCATGGAGTCCATCCCATCCGAATCGGAATGCTATCCGGCAAAGCTGGCCCACGGCCATGTCCAGTGGCTGATCAATCAGGGAATCAAAACCATTTTCCATCCCTGCGTATTCTATGAGCATCAGGAAACTGAAGACGCACAAAACCATTATAACTGTCCCATTGTGGTTTCCTATGCGGAGAATCTGAAGAACAATGTGGAAGCCATTACAGATGGCAATGTGCGATACATCCGTCCCTTTATTGCCTTCACATCCGAAAAGACAGCAGCTGATCGCCTTGTGAAAACAGCTGCGGAGGAGTGGAGTATCCCGGAACAGGAAGTCCGGGATGCGGTACATAAGGCATGGGAGGAACAGCTTAGAGCCAAAGGGGATATTCGGCGTGCTGGTACGAAGATGCTTGTGGATATGGAAATGGACGGCGAGCGGGGCATTGTCCTGGCAGGAAGACCTTACCATATTGACCCGGAAATCAATCACGGCATCCCCGAACTGATTGCATCTTATGGTTTGTATGTATTTACCGAAGACAGTCTGCCTGTGGATTACTGGGAACCCCAATCTTTGCGGGTGGTTGACCAGTGGGTCTATCATTCCAGGCTGTACCACGCAGCAGAATATGTCAGTTACCGGGATGATCTGGAACTGATTCAGTTGAACTCCTTCGGATGCGGCCTGGATGCCGTAACCACCGATCAGGTTTCGGAGATTTTGGAAAAGAGCAACAAGCTATATACACTTCTGAAAATTGACGAAGTGAACAATCTGGGCGCTGTCCGCATTCGCGTCCGTTCCCTGCTTGCGGCCATGGATATGCGCCGGGAGAAGGATATTATTTCTGTTCCCTATACGCAGCCTTATGATCGGAAGGAATTTACAAAGCAAATGTTCCGGGATGGCTATACCATCCTGGCACCCCAGATGAGCCCCATTCACTTTGATATCCTGGAGCCTGTATTCCGAAAACATGGATTCAACATTGTTCTGCTGGACAACGATAACCGGGAGGCCATCGATACCGGACTGAAATTCGTCAACAACGATGCCTGTTTCCCATCCATCACGGTTGTGGGCCAGATCATGCAGGCAGTGTTGTCCGGGAAATATGATACCGACAAATTGGCCGTCATCATGACTCAAACCGGAGGGTGCTGCCGGGCCAGCAACTATGTGGCTTTTATTCGTAGGGCGCTGGAAAAGGCTGGGCTTTCCCATATTCCCGTCATTTCCCTCAATGCCAACGGCATGGAGAAACACAGCGGTATGAAGATCACACCAGGCCTTATTGTGGATGCCATTCAGGGTGTTGTGTACGGCGATCTTCTGATGCGGTGCCTGTACCGGGTACGGCCTTATGAAAAGGTTCCCGGCTCTGCCAATGTCCTGCACAAGAAGTGGCGTGACCGCTGTGTGGCATCATTGACCGGCAAGGGCAGCAGCTATAAAAAGCTCTGTACCGGCATCGTGGAAGACTTTGACCGTCTCCCTATTGATGAAACGGTTGTGAAGCCACGCGTTGGTGTTGTCGGTGAGATTCTGGTCAAGTATATGCCCCTTGCCAACAACCATCTGGTTGATCTGCTGGAGCGGGAGGGGGCAGAGGCTGTTGTACCTGACCTGATGGATTTTCTGAATTACAGCTTCTACAATGGTAAGTATAAGACCGAATTCCTTGGTGCAGACAAAAAGGGCAATTATCTTGCCGATGCTGCTGTGAAACTGATCCGGCGTATCCGTAAGCCTGCGCTGGATGCCCTGGAAAAGAGCAAGCGTTTCGATGCGCCTATGCCCATCGAGGAAATTGCAGAGCAGACCAAGCCATTCCTCTCCATCGGAAACCAGTACGGTGAGGGGTGGTTCCTCACCGGCGAGATGATCGAACTGATCAAGACAGGTGTTCCCAATATTGTCTGCATTCAGCCCTTTGCCTGCCTTCCCAATCATGTGGTAGGTAAGGGAGTTATTAAGCGACTGAAAGCAGAATATCCACAGGCCAATATTGCTGCCGTGGACTATGATCCCGGCGCAAGTGAAGTCAATCAGCTCAACCGCATCAAACTGATGTTGTCCACAGCGAAAGATAACATGAAAACCACAGAAAAGTCCTCTGTGGTGGTATAAGCAATAGGGAGCCTACATCGGGCTCCCTGTTTTTGCATGTCACAAATTACAGCAAAAAAGTTCATAGATTCTTCTCATTCAGTTTTGCTCCAGTTTCGCCAACAGAAATATTCTTTTGGTGTAAATATCAAAGGCGGATCAGAAACCGCTAAAAGGAGAATCAATCTATGAATACCACGCAAACATCCCATATCAAGCATTACAATGCGTTCTGTGCGCTTCTGATGGCTATGCTGATTGTGCTTCAGTTTGTACCGTTCTGGGAACTTGACGGTCAAAGTGTATCGATCAGTGGATACATTTGGTTCCCGCTTGACCATGCGGAGTTGACAGCGCACTTTACGGAAGCAATTAACCCGGACTTCAAGGTAGATTCCTTGGTTCTGTCCTCACTGCTGCAGTTGGTTGTTCCCGCTGTTGGCATCGTTTTGTTTCTTTATAATAGAGAGAGTATTTTCGTGACGTGCTGTACTGCAGTTGCCGGATTGGGTGGAATCTGGTCTTTTCTGAGCAAACCTGCTTTCCGCCTAGGCATGAACTGGCAGATCCATTGTGCCTTTGCAATTATACTGCTTATTGCGGCCTTGATCCCTGTACTTGCTCGCTGGAAAAAACGCTAATTTAGAAGAAAGGAAGCCCAATATGCTTGAACTGAAAAATATCACAAAAGAATACCCTGCCGGTGACAGTACGGTACAGGCACTAAAGGGAATCAGTCTCCAGTTCCGCCAAAGTGAATTTGTGTCCATCCTTGGCCCTTCCGGCTGCGGAAAGACCACCATGCTGAACATCATCGGCGGACTGGACCAGTATACCAGCGGTGACCTGATAATCAATGGCAGATCCACAAAGCACTTCAAGGATCGGGACTGGGACAGCTACCGCAACCATTCCGTTGGCTTTGTGTTCCAGAGCTATAATCTGATTCCTCACCAGACGGTGTTGCAGAATGTGGAACTTGCTCTGACATTATCCGGTGTTTCAAAACATGAGCGCAGAAAACGTGCAAAGGAGGCTCTGGAAAAGGTTGGTCTGGGTGACCAGCTGAACAAACGTCCCAACCAGATGTCCGGCGGTCAGATGCAGCGTGTGGCCATTGCCCGTGCCATTGTCAACAACCCGGAAATAATTCTGGCGGATGAACCCACCGGTGCTCTGGACACGAAAACCAGCGTTCAGGTCATGGATATCCTCCGGGAAATTTCCAAGGACCGTCTGGTCATTATGGTCACCCACAATCCGGAACTGGCGGAGCAGTATTCCAGCCGCATTATCCGCGTTCTGGATGGCAAAGTCATTGATGACTCCGCTCCGCTGACCCAAAAGGAAATCACGCTGGAGGAGAGCTACGGAAAAACGAAAATCCAGCAGCATAAGAAGGATAAAAAGCCCTCCATGTCTCTGGGAACTTCCTTTGGATTGTCTCTGCGAAATCTGATCTCCAAGAAGGGCAGGACGGCTCTGACATCCTTTGCCGGGTCAATTGGTATCATCGGTATTGCACTGATCTATGCAGTTTCTCAGGGCATGACTACATACATCAACACCTTACAGGAAGACACCCTGTCCTCTTACCCGCTGACGATTCAGGCGGAATCCATGGATGTAGGCAGCTTAATGACCACATTCATGGGACAAGCCCAGTCCAGCGGAGATCATGAAAAAGATGCTGTGTATCAGAAGACTATGATCTACGATCTGGTCAATTCCCTCAACTCCATGGAAACCACGGAGAATGACCTGGAATCTTTCAAATCGTTCATCGAAGAAGAAATGAAGGATGAAAACAGCGAACTGAGTCAGGCGATCAGCGGTATCCAGTACACCTATGATCTTGACATGCTTGTCTACACCCAAAATGTGGATGGCACCATTATCCAGGCAGATTCCCAGGCGTTGATGCAGGATCTGCTGATCGAATATTTTGGCATGGATATGTCTTCCATGATGAATATGAGCGAATCCTATGGCATGAGCATGGAATCCATGGCAAGTATGTCTCCTGCTGGTTCTTCTGTCATTCTGTTTCAGGAAATGCTCCCCGGAGAGAATGGAAAGCTGGTAAGCCCTCTGCTGGAAAAGCAGTATGATGTCATCTATGGCTCCTGGCCTACCGATTACAATGAAATTGTTCTGGTTGTGGATGAGAATAATGAGGTCGATGACATGACCCTGTATGCATTGGGTCTTAAATCCAAGGATGATATCGATGCTCTGGCTGACGCTGCATTCAACAAGACTTCCGTGGAAGCAACCGAAGAAAAATGGAGCTTCGAGGAAATCTGCGACATGGAGTTCCGGGTGGTATTCAATTCCGACTGCTATACGCTGGATGAAACTACTGGCCTATATACGGATCTTCGGGAAACTCAGGCGGGACTCAAGTATCTTTATGACAACGGAACGGTTCTGAAGGTTTCCGGCATTATCCGTCCCAGTGAAGACGCTGTTTCTACTATGCTTACTGGTACCATCGGATACACCAGTGAACTGACAGAGTATGTGATCGAGCAGAGCAAGGATGCAGCCTCCATTCAGGCACAGCGAAATAATCCCAACATGGATATCTTCACAGGTCTGCCTTTCCGTGAGAATACTGGCAATCTAACTGAGGAGCAGAAGATGAGTGAGTTCTTGGCATACATTGCTGAACTTTCTGACGAAGAAAAAGCTGACGCGTATGTTCAGATTATGAGCATCCCCTCCGATGAACAGCTGGATTCCATGGTGGAGCAGGCGATGAACGGTGTGACCCGTGAATACATGGAACAGACCATGCTGGAAGCTATGACCGCTCAGACAGGCATGAACAGCGATGAAATGGCAGATTATATTACCGCTATGACGGACGAGGATATCACAGAACTGTACACCCAGATGGTCACTGAAGGCGTCAAGCAGCAGTATGCAGCAGGGGTGCAGAGCCAGATGGCAGGTATGCAGCCCGTTCAGCTTGCAGCTGCTCTGGATATGGAGCTGGAAAACTACACCGCAGAGCAGTGTGCCAACTACTATGATGAGATTCTTGAATTCTCTGATTCCAGTTATGTAAATAATCTGCTGACTTTGGGATATCTGGATCTGGACAGTCCTGCAACAGTAAATCTCTATGCCGCAACCTTTGAAAGCAAGGATATCATCGAGGATGCTATCGCAAACTACAATGAGGGCATGGATGAACTGTCCCAGATCCATTATACCGACTATGTTGGCCTGATGATGAGTTCTGTTACTGCAATCATCAATGCCATCACCTATGTGCTGATTGCATTTGTGGCAGTTTCTCTGGTGGTATCTTCCATTATGATCGGTGTGATCACATTGATCTCTGTTCAGGAGCGAACCAAGGAAATCGGTGTTCTCCGTGCCATCGGTGCGTCCAAGAAAAATGTATCCAATCTGTTTAACGCCGAAACCATTATTATTGGCTTTGCATCCGGAACCTTGGGCGTGCTGATCACAAAGCTGCTATGCATTCCTATCAACGCAATTCTGCACCACTTCACCGGTATCGCCGGTTTGAATGCTTATTTGCCCTGGCAGATGGCACTGGTTCTGATTGGAATCAGCGTGGTGCTGACCATGTTCGCAGGATTGATTCCCTCACGCAGCGCAGCCAAGAAAGATCCTGTTGTGGCCCTGAGAAGTGAGTAATAAAATGAATCTACTGTTTGCAATCAATCAAAAATTTACGGATCTGCTGTGCAGCTGCATCCGCTCCATCGTAAAAAACGGTGGAGCGGACCACTACGACACCTACATTCTGCACTCGGATTTACAGGCAGAGGATAAAACACGCATCAATCTGACAGCCGGAGAGTGCATGACCTGTCATTACATTACAGTGGATGAATCTATTTTTGAGGGATTCCCGGAATCAAACCGCTATCCCAGACAAATTTACTACCGGCTTGCAGCGCCCTTGCTTCTTCCTAAAGACATTGATAGAATCCTGTATCTGGATGTGGATCTTGTGGTGATCAACTCTTTGCAAGAACTGTACAATACCGACTTTGAAGGGAATTACTATGTGGCATGCAGTCATGTAAAGGAAATTCTGACTAAAATCAACCAGCTTCGTTTGGGTGTAGATGAGGTTGTTCCTTACATCAATACAGGTGTCATGGTAATGAATCTGACTGCCCTCCGGGAAAGCCTGACAATTGAACAAATCAAGGAAACCGCTCAGAAGAAGATGCATACCTTTTTGCTACCGGACCAGGATCTCTTGACGGTGATGCACGGAGAACGGATCAAACTTGTTGACACCATGCGCTATAACCTGAGTGACCGGATGCTGAGTATCTACAATGCAAACCCAAAGAACGAGAAGCGAGACCTGCAATGGGTCAGGGAAAATGCTGTTATCATCCATTATTACGGTAAGAATAAGCCTTGGAAGGATGGCTATTCGGGTTTTCTTGGAACATTCTATCAACACTGTGATTGAATGCAAAACTGAAAAAAGACAGAGTGCCCACAAAATGGTGGGCACTCTGCGTCAATCTTCTAACTTATGTTCTGGGGTTCCTTTTATGTACGTTTCGATCTTATTGGATATAATGAGATTCATGTAAGTGTGTGACTCGTTGTAGATCAGCCAGTCCAGCTCAGATCGCTGATACATATTTTCTGCGAGCTGGTTTTCTACGGCGGTGCAGTTAATTGAGATCATGGAACCGTCGGTGAATTTCGCTTCGACACAGCCGGTGTCCATGTTGAATTCACAGCTTACGATTCTTTTCATAATAGCCTCCTTATCGTGCGTTCTTGAAAGTGTTGGTTTTCTTTGCGAGCTTACTAGCTGCGTCCCGGCGCTCCTGGGAGTAGGGGGCAGTCAGACGAATGCTGATTCTCTCTTTTGCAATCTCGAACCGCAGGCCACCTTGTCCATCATCGTCGGTCTGTTTGCACAGTTCCGGGAATTTGGCAGCGTAGGCCAGCAGCCGCTTTTTCAGATCTGTGTTGTGGGTGTAAACCTCTGTGATTGCATCGTTTTCGTTGAAATATAGCTCGGTTACTTTCTGCTTTTTGGATAAACCTGTTTTCATAGAAATCCTCCTTAATTTTGAGATTTTTCCTCAGCTCTGGAGCCGGGAAAATGGGTGTGTTTTCCGCTGGGAAGTGTCCCGATGATGCGTTGGTCATTGGGAACACTCCCAACGGATTTTTTGTGACTTTTCCGGGTCAAGACGATTATTTGACCAATGTAGTTTCTCGCTGCTTTTTCGGCTGTTCCGGTTCTGTTTTTTCGGTGTCGAGAATCCGATCAATAAAGGCTTTCACTCGCTCCGGCGCTTTCTTAATTGCTGCAAGGAAGTCCTTAACCTGGGACATCAGAACTTCATATCGTTCTTTCCAAATCCGGGCATCCTTTCTGGCGCTGGATAGCTTGTGGTTCAGATCGGCGATGGTAGCATCGGCAGAGATTCCTTTCTTCGCAAGGCCTTTCAGCATTTCGCCCTCCTTGGGGGTCAGCTCAAGCTTGCCGGCGAAAGTCTTTCTGCCCATGCTGTCGATCTCGGAGAAGGTTGCAGCCACAGTTTTCTGTACCTTTGTTTTCTGCTCGATCTGCTGAAGCTGTTGTTCCTTTTTCTCCACCTGGGTTCCCAGAACTTCCAGACGAGCGGTTTCTTTCTCAACCTTGAATTGTGTCACGGTCAGATGTTCCTCGGTGCTGCCACGCTCTCCACGCTCCACATCGGTGTAACCGGCAGCTCGCATGAGCCGAAAGAAATCATCTTGAAGAACGCTGTAAGAAGGGCGAAGAATCTTTTTGCCGTTCTTGGACAATAGTGGATTTCCATCTTCGTCCAAGGCAGGTTTGGATGCCCATTTCTTGCTGCGGCTGACCTGCATGATGGTGTCTTTCACGGTGCCGACCAACGATTTATCCTTGCAGCGCTTGCTCCAAAGGATTTGCTTTTCCACCACGGGGATGTAAACGACATGGAGGTGGTAGTGGTACACATCATCACCCAAAGCTTCGGACATTGCCCGGTTTCTTTCGTCTGCATGCATGGTTGCGGATAAGATATATTGCTCTCCGCCTATGATTTCGATTGCGGCCTTGTAAGCGTCAGCGTAGAATTGCTTAGCGAACTCGTAGCCGCCGTGGTTGTAGAAGTAGGCAGAATTTACATCGAACACCAGCTCGCCATATTGAATGGAATCGGCCTGCTGACCTCTGGTGGAGATCACCCCATCTTTTTTCAGTTGGTCGAACATTTCTGTGTAGCTGGCGGTAGGTTTTTTGAAGTGGATATTGCGATGGCTTTCTTCCAGAACAATATCCTGGTTCGAATAGATTTCCTTTTCTCTTTCGTTGTGAGCCTGGGTGCTTTCAATGTCATCAGCGCTCAGGTCACGGTTTCTTGCAAGGGTACGGTCAATCCCGTCGTTTCTTGCCATAGGACTCCTTTCTGCTGAATATCAGCGGTGAATTTTGGGGTAACGATTAGGGGAACGGCACTTTTTCAAAGTGTAATAACCCACTATGATACTTTCATCCTTACGGGCTGCAAAGTATCGTGGGGTCCTGCCGGACCGGCGCCCCCTTTGTCGCTACGCGACATTTCCCCCGCTGCCGGGGGAATCTGCCCCTCGGGGGAACGGAGAGTGCGGCTTCTGCGGAAGCCTTATCCGTCATTTGTGGCTTGCAGTGTACATACAAACCACAAATTCCGGTACGGTCAGCAATTCACTCGCAGCCGAATTTGCTCATGATTTTCTGCCCGTCGGCAGGGAGAAAACTGTAATATTCTCCCTGCCTGTCCACCGCTGTTCTGCGGAACATCGGTGGGGACGGGGGATGCGTGGGGTGCGTGTCGATTGCGTCGATGGTGACGATGTGGATGGGGCAGGGCGCCCTACCTCCCGTATCGTCACAACCGTCACAATCGTCACGGCGAGGGCTGGATGCGGGTCAGAACGATGATTCTTCCGGTGTGAGTACGGCGGGTTTGGTAAACAATCCCGTACTCATTTTCGAGCCGTCCGTTATTTACATTCAGATACCGGGTGAACGCATTGGGCTTATACTCCACATCCAAAAGCTGAACCAACTCTGTTGCTGTGCCTTTCCAGCTATCGGTCAGCATTGCGTTGACTTTCTCAAGGATGGGATCGGGAGGAACTTTGTAGAGATTCGTTTCCACATGATCCAGATCCCAGCTCAGACGGTCCGGATTATGATTCAGATAAATCCGCTGGGCGGGTTGATCCCGGCCTGTCACTTCCAATGTGGCAGTTATGCCGGTGCGCTGATCCTTTTGAAGCAGAAAGGCACCGTCAGCGCAGCCCAGCAATCCGGTGGAGCCGGAGATCATGTCAAACTTATCAGCGGCAGGTTGTTTTCTCGTGTGGTGAACCAGCAGCAGACAGATTCCATGCTTGTCTGCAAACTGTTTCATCTTTCCGATGATGTCGTAATCACTTGCGTAGAGATTGCCTTCGCCGCCCAGCTCCCGAACTTTCTGCATCGTGTCAATGATGATCAGCCTTGTGTCGGGATGCTCCCGGAGGAACAGTTCCATCTGATCTTCCAGACCCTTGCCGATCTGTTTTGCTACGGTTGCAAAGTGGAGATTCTCGGTGCTGTCCACACCGAACATTCGGAACATTCTTTCCTGGAGGCGCCGGTAATCATCTTCTAGAGCGAGATAGAGAGCGCTGCATTGATTCACCGGGTAGCCCCACAGCGGAAGTCCCATGCTGATGTGGTAGGCGATTTGGGCAACCAAGAATGATTTGCCGACCTTCGGCGCACCTGCGAACAGGTATGTTCCGGGGTACAGCAGACCGTCGATGATCGGCGGTCTGCTGGGGTAGGTGGTTTCGTACAATTCGTTGAGTGTTACGGTATGGAGATAGGCGGGATTCATCATCCGGTCCAACTGCCGTTGGATATCTTCGAAATTTTCTTCCGGTTCGGAAAATTGGGAATTGATTTCCGGGAGATCTGTTGTTATAATGCCAGTAGAGTTATTGAGAATCGGCTGTTCCCCGTCTGCGCCAACAGACGGAACCGGGACTGTCGTTTTTTCTTGCTCATTTACCATAGGCACTGTCCTCCTTCATTCCATCCATGACCTTTGCGATGAACCGAATGACTTCCAGTAGCTCTTCGTTCAGACCGGAACCGGCTTCGATTCGCTGAAGCTCTGCGAGGATTGCTGCCATGCTGTCCCGGAGCGCTTTGTAAACTCTGGGATTTCCATGGACTACTACGGAGTTGGTCAGCAGACACTGGGTGATATAGTCCTGCTTGGTCAGACCGGAGATCTTCACAAAAGAATCCAGAAGATCCGCTTCTTGTGGAGATAACCGGAAGGCCACTTGGCGGTTTCTCCAACGGTTGTGATTATCAAGATTTTTTGCTGACATGATTATGCTCCTTTCAAAATGCGTTCGTTGTTCAGTTTGTTTGCCATTTCGCTTTGCCGGGTGGGGAACAGGTGTGCGTATCGGTATGTGATGTCGATACTTTCATGTCCCACACGCTCTGCGATTGCCAGTGCAGAGAATCCCATATCGATCAAGAGGGATACATGGCTGTGTCTGAGATCGTGCACCCGAATGACCTTGACACCGCTTTCTTCGCAGCCTTTTTCCATAGCTCGCTTCATGGAGTGCTTGGACAAGGGGAAGATTCTGCTGTCATGCTCGGCACCATACAAGCTTTTGATGTAGTCCTGGATTTCCTCGCATAAGAACTGGGGCATCTGAATGACCCGGTTGCTTTTCTTGGTTTTGGGGTCTGTGACCACATCATCGTGACCGATGCGCTGATAGGATTTGTTGATCGTAACCGTGCTGGCTTCAAAATTGAAATCGTCCGGGGTTAAGGCGAATAACTCACCAACCCGAAGTCCGCACCAGTAAAGCATTTCAAATGCGTAGTAGTGGATGGGGGAGTCCATCATGGCATCGATGAATTTCAGAAATTCCTCCTTTGTCCAGAACAGCATTTCCTTAGCTTCCTTTTCTCCCATACTGCCAGCTTTCTGGGCCGGATTGACCTGCAGACCGTAATAGCGAACGGCATGGTTGAAAATGGCGCTCATTTGATTGTGGATGGTTTTGAGATAGGTTGCAGAGTAGGGATTGCCTTGCTTGTCAGTAAGATTCCGCATCTCATTCTGCCAAC
>JAGAUY010000028.1 GCA_017620525.1 Oscillospiraceae bacterium
CATCTAATAAATTCAAATATATTTTCACAACATCGTGCATCTGTGACGGGAGTTGATGTTCAGGAAATCTCCCGTAGTCAACATTTATTACGGTTGCACCACAGAACATATTACTGTATTTTTCGGCAAGCTTGCGGTAAAAATCATTCAGTTCAATTTTAAATCCGCCGCCATGAATCATCAATATAACTTTTTCTGTATTGCAATTCTTATTAATAATCTTTTCATACTTAATTTCTTCAACAAAATGCTTTGTATATGTAAAGTTCTTTGAGGGTTTATATCTTGACTTTTTATCTTTTGTCAGTTTTGCAGCATTGTCAGATAATTTTGAACTGTCAGATAATGGAGAATGAAATATCATGCGCAAAGTAGCCATAAAGATTTTTGAAGTTAAAGACTGCATATTATCACCCGGCTTTCTATTTTAAATCTTATCATAAGATTTTTAGGAATTCAATAATTCAGAGATTTTTATATCTGAAAATCAAAACAATCAAGGAAATACAAAACAATTTAGAATTAGTTTACATAACACATGTTACTCCCAAAAGTAGTCATAAAAAAGCTGAAACCCCTTGAATATCAAGGGGTTTCGGGCTTCTGGTCTAAATTAAGACCTCATCCTGGCAGTACTTCTCATTTTAGAACCAAAAGAAAAATTGGAATTCTTCTATTTATTCTTTTTCGTTTTGGGGTTTGGTAGCTAATCATCTTTTTAAATATAGTTTAATTTATTTACGAGAATAACGCACAAAACAAGTTCAACAACTGAACTTACAAGTGGTGCATAAGTACGCAAGGCGTCCTCACTAGCAAAAAATCCTAAAAACAAATTAATAACAAATACTAATTGAAAAAATAATAAACAACTAAAAATAACGATATATTTTTTGCTCAGTTTATTCTTAATTGTAAAAATTATAAGCAATGGTATAACCAACAACGGAATAAAAGGACCTATAAACAAAAATAAAAATCCTGTAGAATCGTCATAGCCAACAATACTGGGCTCTAAGACAACCAAGAATGAGAAGAAAGCAATAATCATGCAAAGTATAATAGCAATAGTTAATTGATATTTCTTTTTGCTTTTTTTATTATTTTTTATCTGCTCAACCACCTGATTTTCACTAATGTCAGCAAGGTTTTCCTTTGGTATTTTTTTCCCTTCAAGAAGTTCACTTACCGTCACATCAAAAAACTGTGCGATTTGCTCCAATAACTCAATGTCCGGATAATTCTTTGCAGTTTCCCAACGGCTTACTGCTTTATCTGTTACACCAAGGGCATCTGCAAGTTGTTTTTGCGTTAATCCTTTTTCTTTTCGTAGTTGAGATATAAAACTGCCTGTTTTCGCTGCATTCATAACATCGCCTCCTTTATTAAACAATAGCATATTCCACCGTAAATGTCACTCTATATAAAATAGAATTCGATATATATTTTTTGTTTTATTAACATTCCGTTTGTGCGAAGTGCAAATTTTGATTTATCTTTCTCGCATTTTTGTGATACCACCAGATAATGTAAAAAACAAGGCAAAATCTTGTAAATACTTCTTCACTAATACCTCTTACTTCTTACTTATTACTTCCCAAAGCCCCAAGGACTTTTGAGGTAAGAGTGAAGAGGTAATAGGTAAGAAGTAAGCCCCAAGAACTTATCGTCCTTGGGGCTTTGGAGGCGACAATCAGATTTGAACTGATGCATCAGGGTGTTGCAGACCCACGCCTTACCGCTTGGCTATGTCGCCTTATATTGTATTTGGATAAAAAAATGGAGCGGATGACGAGGCTCGAACTCGCTACCTCCACCTTGGCAAGGTGGCGCTCTACCAGATGAGCTACATCCGCATAAAAGAATGAGCCGTGAGGACGACTCATCCGTGGTGCCTCCGGTCGGAATCGAACCAACGACACGCGGATTTTCAGTCCGCTGCTCTACCTACTGAGCTACAGAGGCATATGAGGAAGTAATCTTCCTCAATACGCAAGATGCGTTATTAAAATGGCGACCCGGAACGGACTCGAACCGTCGACCTCCAGCGTGACAGGCTGGCGTGCTAACCGACTGCACCACCGGGCCAAATTGGTGGTGGGAACAACAGGGCTCGAACCTGTGACCTCCTGCTTGTAAGGCAGATGCTCTCCCAGCTGAGCTATGCTCCCGTTCTCGCTTCGCTGCGCACCGCACATCTCAGCGACTTTGTTAGTTTACCACACGCAAACCGTTTTGTCAAGAACTTTTTTCGAGTTTTTTCAAAAAAGTTTTTGGAGCGGTTTGCTGCGGCCTCAACTCCACCAATTATAGCAGCTTTTTCCGTTTTGTCAACTGTTTTTTATCAATTCCCGGATATTTTCCGGAGTGAACCGATAGACCGTATCGCAGAACTGGCATTCCACGGGGAATTCTCTGCCTTCTTCAGCGATCTCAGCCAGTTCCTTATGGCCCAGGCTGATCAGGGCAGCCTCCACCCGCTCCCGGGAACAGTAGCATTTATAGGAAACCTCAGTGGTCTCCATAAACACGACGCCCAGATCACCGCAGACCTGCCCGAGGATATCCTCAGGTGTCAGACCGGCCTCCAGCATAGCCGTCACGGCACCTGCTCTCTGAATGCCTGCTTCCAGCTTATCGATGACCTCATCGGGAGCGCCGGGCAGCAGCTGCACCAGATAACCGCCGGCAACCTTCACGGAGCAGTCCGTATCCACCAGCACACCCAGAGCGCAGGCGGTGGGTGTCTGCTCGCTCTGGACAAAGTAAGCAGTCACATCATCACCGATCTCGCCGGAGACCAGCTCCACAGAGCCGATATAGGGCTCTTTCATCTGCAGATCACGGATCACCGTCAGGGTTCCGTCGGTGCCTACCGTTGCGCCCACGTCCAGCTTGCCGGGGAATTTCTCCACCAGAGGGACATTGGGCTCGGCAACATAGCCGCGGACATTGCCCACGGCGTCGGAAACGCAGGTGATGGAGCCGATGGGACCGCCGCCCTTGATCTGCAGCGTCATGGAGCCGTCTTCCACCTTCTGCATATTACCCATCATGGAGGCAGCCGTCAGCGCCCGTCCAAAGGCCGCGGTGGCATTGGGGGTGGTGCCCTGGATCTGGGCGCCTCTTCTAACCATCTCGGTGGAGCGGATGGCCACAACCTTCACAAAGCCGTCCATACTCATACCGCGCACTAAGTAATCGTTCATTTTATTTTTCCCTTCCTTGCTTTGAAGTAGATCCGCTGTTCTCCCGGTCTGGGAGCCACAAATTCACGGTCCGCGTAAACTTCAATGTTTGTAAAACCGGCGTCTTTCAAAAATCTGGTCAGCTGCTGCTGAGAATAGGCATACTCCTGATGCTCCTCAAAGGATCGGCGCCACATCTGCCCCTCCCGCTGGAACAGGTCCATGCCGTAGGAGCAGATATTGGTTTGCTCATCGAATTCTCCCCGCCAGACGCAGTACACATCGTTATCCTCGTCCAGGAACACCTGATCGTCCATGGCCCGAAGCTTTTCGGGGGTATTGACGTCAAAGATGAAAATGCCGCCGGGATTCAGAGCCTTCCAGGCTCTTCTGATGGCCTCCTTGCAGTCTTCGGGGTCCAGGATATAGTCCAGACTGTCCAGAGCGCACACAGCCATGTCCACGGCTCTGGGAAGCCGCAGATCCTGCAGATACTGACAGGAGAACATGGGCATGGGTTCGATGTTCTGGGTCTTCATGGCGGCCACGGTGAGCATCTTCTCTGACATATCAACACCCGTGACACGGTAACCCTTTTTCGCCAGAATCGCCGTCACAGAACCCGTGCCGCAGGCCAGATCCACACAGGTGCGGGGGGTCACGCCTTCACGCTGCAGGATCTGCATATAAAATTCGACAGTTGCCTCATAGTCAACGTCATTTGTCAGACGGTCATAACTTTCCGCCAGCGCTTCATATGCACCCATTGCAATCTCCTTTGCAAAAAAGCATCCCGGACGAGCCGTCCGGGATACTATTCTTCTCACTTAACGGCCGAAGATCTTGAAGATCTCGTCGATATCGCCGATGTCGGCGGGCTTCTCAACAGGCTTGGTCACGACAGGTGCGTCGATGTCATCTTCCTCTGCGGCGGGCTTTGCAGCGGGTGCTGCAGCCTTTGCGGCAGCGGGAGCAGCCTTGGCAGCGGAACGGAATGCAGCCTGGTCAAAGCCGGTGGCGATGACAGTGACGCGCATCTCATCCTGGAAGTCCTCGGAAACGGTAGCGCCGAAGATGATGTTGGCATCGGGATTTGCAGCTTCCTGCACGATGCCGGCAGCAGTCTCCACGTCGTCCAGAGTCATCTCGGAAGAACCGGTGACGTTGACCAGAACGCCGGTAGCGCCGTTGATGGCGGTCTCCAGCAGGGGGCTTGCGATGGCAGCCTGGGCAGCCTGCTCAGCCTTCTCGCGTCCTGCAGCGGTGCCGACGCCCATGTGAGCGCGGCCTGCGTCCTTCATAACTGCGGAAACGTCAGCGAAGTCCAGGTTGATGATCACATGCTCGGAGTAGCCAACCAGCTCGGAGATGGAGGCAACAGCCTGCTTCAGAACATCGTCTGCGATGCCGAATGCGTTGGCAAAGGTGATCTTCTGGTCGGTAACGTACTTCAGACGGTCGTTGGGGATGATGATCAGGGAGTCGACCTTGCCGCTCAGATCGGCGATACCTGCCTCAGCCTGACGCATACGGTTTGCACCCTCAAACTTAAAGGGCTTGGTGACAACACCGACGGTCAGGATGCCTGCCTCGTGGGCCAGGTCAGCCACGATGGGAGCTGCACCAGTGCCGGTGCCGCCGCCCATACCGGCGGTGATGAATACCATGTCGGTGCCTTCCAGAACCTTGGAAATGGCAGCGCGGGACTCCTCAGCGGACTTCTTGCCGATGTCGGGCTTGGAGCCTGCGCCCATACCGCCGGTGAGCTTCTCACCGATCTGGATCTTATTGGGGCACTTGGACTTATTCAGATCCTGCTTATCGGTGTTGACAACGATGAAATCCACGCCGCCGACACCGGACTCGATCATACGATTAATAACATTGTTGCCGGCGCCGCCGACACCAATCACTTTAATTTTAACAACGCGATCCTGCAAAGATTCGGACATAATCTCTCCTCCTATGTATCGTTTTTCAGCAGGAGCGGTGGCTCTGCTGGTTTTACGTCTATTTTTGTTCGTACCCATATATTCTATCCCGAAAAATCCTTTTGGTCAATATTAATTCTCAACTTTCGGCAGAGAATTTACAAAATTCTTACAAAATTATTCGAAAGGTGTATAGCCGGGCTGGTCGGGCCAGGTGGTGAAACTGACGTCCAGAATGCCCGTCTGATAGTCGCTGAGCTGGGCAATAGACTGCTTCATTGCCGTGATTTTATAGTCGATATTGTCCCGATCGCCCAGGCGGACCTGGTACTGATTGCCGTACCACAATTCGATGTTGCTGATGCTGGTCACATCCACACTGGCTGCCGCACCGACCAGATCGTTCAGCTCCAGGGAAACCAGGATGTCCAGCGCTGCATTCAGCCGGTCATTGGCCGTTACGGTCACAGGGACCGTCTCATCAGGCACCGTGGGGGCCTCGGCAGCATCCGTTGCACCGGTCTGGGCCGCAGTCAGCTCATAGGCTCTTGCCTCCTCGCCGGGAACAGGATTGTCCAGCTCTACGCCCAACACCTTGGTATAGCTGGTCGCGGTGCCCGCATCCGTCTGCTCCACCACATAACCGCCGGAGGTCATCAGCCACCAGGTCCCGTTCTGGGACTGGACGGCATAGAGCACATCATGCTCCGTAATGTAAATATTAACCGTATCCGGCAGTTTTATTCCAATCCTGACCGTATCCACATAGGGAAGAGCCGCTTTGATCTTGCCGCTGGCGCGGATCCTGCCGAAACTCATCAGCTTTTCGCCGACTTCGATGCCGGATGCTTCCTTAACCGTCTGGGCACTGTAGGCATTGCTGCCATAAACCATAACCTGCTTCACTTTGAAGAAAACAGAAAGGCCCATGGTAATGGCCAGCACCACTGCCAGAATGATCGCAAACTGCATCAACAGTCTGCCCGCCTGGAATGGCCTTGGCTGGGTATAGATGACCTTCGGTGCCTTGGATCGGCGCTGCGCCTGTTTTTTCCGTTCTTCCGTCCGCTGGGCAGAGCGCTTGCGCATTGCCGCGCGCTTTGCGGCAGCAGGATCCCGGTTTTCACGCTGCTTCCGCTCTTCCCGTCCGTCCATCCGGAACACCATTTCCGGAGCATCAGATGCAGCAGCTGCTTCCGGTCTGCGCATCGCTTCAGGCTGACGGCGGCGGGCAGAATTCTCTGCTTCCCGCGGCTGACGCACAGGCTGCTCCGGCCGCCGGGATGTCTGCTGCCGCCCCCGGTCAGTGGGCGTATTGCGCTGCTGCCGGCGGTGCTTCGCAGCATCTGCCTTTCTCCCGGAAGCGGCAGATCCCGCCCCGGAGCCTGACCGTTCCCGGCGGGGATCCTGGGAACGGGTCTTCTTTTTGGTATCCATATTTTACCTCCTCCGGTCGGATCAGGCTTTGGCCAGCTCCTCCAGAATGTCGCAGATCCGCTCGGTAGCGTCTGTCTTGACAAGGCCCTTCAGCGCCGCTTCCATGCCGGCTCTGCGCTTGCCGTCGCCGAGCATGGCATTCACTTCGCTGTAGATTCTTTCGGCAGTGCATTCGCTTTCCAGCACCACCACGGCGCCGCCGCTCTTCTCCAGCACCCGGGCATTCTTCTCCTGGTGATTGTTGGTTACATTGGGAGAAGGAATCAGAATGCAGGGGGTTCCGGAAGCGGCGATTTCATTGCAGGTAGCGCTGCCGGCGCGGCTGATAAACACATCCGCAGCGACCATCACCTCGGGCATATCATAGATGTATTCACGCATATCGATCTCGGGGCTGTGCTCCAGATCGACACCGTTGTTGTGTACCAGTTCCGGCATCCATCCCCAGCCAAAGCTGCCCACCGCATGGATATGGTGGAAGGGGAAGCCGTCATTCTTTTCCATGGTAAACATCTCAGCCATGGTCTGATTCATCACTTTGGCGCCCTGGCTACCGAAGGCGGAGACAACCAGCGGTCTGCCGCTGAGACCGAGGCGCTCCTTAGCCTCCTGCTGGGTCATGGTCAGGAATTCCTGGCGGATGGGCATTCCGACCACGCTGACCTTGTCAGGGTTCTTGTAATACTGCCTGCTCTCATCGAAACAGACCATCACCCGGTCGGCGATGTTCGCTGCCAGCTTGGTGGTCAGGCCGGGCAGCGCGTTTGCTTCATGGACGCAGGTGGGGATCCCCAGCTGATGACCGGCATACAGCGCCGGGAAACTGGCATAGCCGCCGGTGCCGATGATCACATCGGGCTTGAATTCCCGGATGATCTTCTTGCAGCGGCCAACTGCGCTGAGGACACATTTGACTGCGTTGATATTCTTCTTCACCGCTGCCAGACTCTTCTGGCGGCTCAGGCCGGAGACGGGCAGAACCTTCAGTTCATATCCCGCCTGGGGCACCAGTTTCTCCTCCATATGGCCGGACGCGCCGATAAAGAGGATATTGCAGTCGGGGTGTCTTTGTTTCATCATATTGGCAACTGCGATGGCAGGATTGATATGTCCGGCAGTACCGCCGCAGGTTAAAATCACATTCATAGGATAACCTCCTGTTTTTTGATCCGGTTCCGCTGACGGGAAATACTCAGAACGATTCCCATCTCCCCCAGATTCACCGCCAATGCCGTTCCCCCATAGGAGAAAAACGGCAAAGCAATTCCGGTGGACGGAAGCAAATTGGTCACAACGCCCAGATTCAGTATCGTCTGGACCGCAATGAGGGTAACGAGTCCGGCTGCCAGGACTGTGGAAAACCGGTCGCTGGCCCGCAGGGCGATCCAATATCCGCGCAGGATGGTCAGGGCAAAAAGGGCGATAATCATCAGCGCCCCCACAAGGCCCAGTTCCTCGCAGATGATGGCAAAAATATAATCATTATATTGAAAGGGCAGATACAGATATTTCTGTCTGCTCTTCCCGAAGCCAAGTCCGAAAAGTCCTCCGGAACCGATGGCATACAGTGACTGGAGGATCTGATACCCGGTATCCCCCGGGTCCTCCTCCGGATGGAGCCATGCGGTGACACGGTCACCGGCATAACCCATAAAACTGATATAGACAATGACGAACAGCACCGCCGCCCCGGCTCCCGCCAGGAGCCACTTGGGACTGGTGCCGGCTACATACATCATCACCACCGCCACCATACCCATCAGCATGATGGCGGAAAGATGCTTTTCCAGCGCCAGAGGCACCAGAATGCCCATCAGAGCCGCGCCGAACCCCAGAACGCCATAGCGGAATTTCTTCGCATCCGCCCCAAACCTCCGGGTCAGCCGGGCAAAGAGCAGGATCATGGTGAATTTGGCCACTTCCGAAGGCTGGAACTGGATCCCGGCAAGATTGATCCAGCGCTTCGCGCCGTTGACCTCCTCGCCGACCACCAGCACAGACAGGAGCAGCACGATGCTGACACCATACAGCGGCCAGGCGGCGCGGTACCAAAACTGCGCCGGAATGCGGCTGAAAGCCGCCATGGCGGCAAGGCCGATGGCGGCGCAGACCGCCTGTTTTTGCAGGTACTTCGTGGTGATCTCATATCCGGTGTCATACTCGCTCTGGGCATAGCTTGCAGAATACAGCATCGTAAGCCCCACCGCCAGCAGAAGCAGCACCAGGATCAGAAACGGAATGTCCACACTTTCACCGGGGTTGCTTCTTCCCCGGCGGTCCTCTTTGGCATACAGAATCCTCTGCAATGCCATAGGGATCTCCTTTCAGAAATCAGAATCAGCCGATCAGGCCAGAAATGCTGAACCAGGCAACAACACACATCACAGCGCAAACCGCAGTGAAGGTCAGCACGATCTTTTCCTCCTTCCAGCCACACATCTCAAAATGATGGTGGATGGGAGACATCTTGAACAGGCGCTTGCCATGGGTAGCCTTGAAATAGCTCACCTGCAGGATTACGGACAGGGTCTCGATGATGTAGATAAAGCCGACCATGATCAGCACCAGGGGCATGTCCAGAGCAAAGCTCAGCGCGCACACCGCGCCGCCCAGAAACAGCGAACCGGTATCGCCCATGAAAACCTTGGCAGGATGCCAGTTGTAGAAAAGATAGGCCACCAGACCACCGGCCAGAGCAGCAGGCATCAGCGCCACATCATACCGCTTCAGTCCGATGGCTGCAGCTGCAAAGAACACCATCACAGGGATGGATACGCTGCCGCACAGGCCATCAACACCGTCTGTCAGATTCACCGCATTGACACAGCCCACAATGACAAACATGGCAAAAATGATGTACACAATGGGATGGATGGTGAAAGACACATTAAAGAAGGGGATGTACAGATCGCAGGTCATGGAGCCGGAACGGTACAGCGCATAAAGATACACTGCAGAAACTGCCATCTGCAGCAGAGCCTTCTGCAGGGAGGTCAGGCCCAGATTGCGCTTTTTCACCAACTTGGTGTAGTCGTCAATAAAACCGATGCCGCCGAAGCACAGAGCCAGAAGCATGGCATAATAGACCGTATAATCTTCTGCGAAGGGCAGGTTGCACAGCAGGCAGATAACTGCCCCCAGGATGAACATCAGTCCGCCCATCATGGGAGTGCCGGCCTTGATATTGTGCCAGGTGGGACCGATTTCCCGAATGGTCTGTCCTGCTTTCAGCGCCCGCAGCACCGGCAGCAGCAGATAGCCGATTCCCGCTGTCAGCACCAGGCCGATGACCGCCGTGATCAGAATTCTTGTCATAGGTAATTCCTCCGTTGCTTTATTTCTCTTCTTTCAGGAATTTTTCCAGAACCAGTTCCATATGCATACCCCGGCTGCCCTTAAACAGCAGCACGTCGCCGGGTTTGACCGTGAACTTCAGCGTCTGAGCCAGTTCATCGTGGGTCCCGAAGGATCTTGCCTTAGTCTCGGCCATGCCGCCGGTGATGGCACCCTTGACCACCCGGTCCGCATTGGGACCGTAGGCAAAGATCAGCTCCGCGTTCTCCGCAGCGATACGGCCGATGCGGTAATGCTCCGCCCAGGCGCAGTCGCCCAGTTCCAGCATATCACCAAGTACCGCGATGCGCCGGCCATCCTTCTTGCCCAGCACCGCCAGCGCCGCCGCCATGGACTCGGGACCTGCATTGTAGCAGTCGGAAATGATGGTCGTTTCACCGTGGTGGAAGATCTCCTGCCGGCCTGCCATATTGCGGAACATGGCCAGCCGCTCCTGGATCCGCACCGGAATCACGCCCAGCTCCAGCGCCACGGTCACAGCAGCCATGGCGTCAGCCACAAAGTGCTCTCCTTCCAGTCCCAGCTGGATCACAAATTCTTCGTGACTGCCGGTCACATGGAAGCGCAGTCCCTCCTGCGTCTGCTGAATGTCTTCGACCTGGACCGCGCACATGGCCTTGTCTTTGCCGAAATATGTAATCTCCTGCTCCGGCTGCTGAGGCAGCGCGCGCAGCATTTGGTCATCGCCGTTCAGCAGCAGCTTTCCATCGGGGGTCATCCCCTCCAGAATCTCCAGCTTGGCCTTTCGTATGCCCTCGATGGAGCCCAGATGCTCGATGTGCATGGAGCCGATGTTGACGATCACAGCGATATCCGGCTGCGCGATAGAGGAAAGATAGGCCATTTCCCGGAAATGGTTCATGCCCATTTCCAGCACAGCAACCTGCGTATCTTCCGGCATGGCCAGGATTGCCATGGGCATGCCAATGTCGTTGTTGTGATTGACAGGAGTCTTGGCAGTACGGAAAGTGCTTTCCAGAACCGCTGCCACCATTTCCTTCGTGGTGCTCTTGCCAACGGAACCGGTGATACCCACAGCCTTAAAGCCGATGCGCCTGCGTTCCTGCCGGGCAATGTCGCCCAGAGCAATCCGGGGATCGTCCACAATAATGGCAGGATAGTCTCCCACCCTGCGGCTGCACAGCACCGCCGCCGCACCCTTCTCCATCGCCATCGGGATGAAATCATGGCCATCCCGGGCGCCCTGGAGCACAATGAACAGCTGTCCGGGCTGGATCACCCGGGTGTCATTGTTGGCGCCCAGAAATTCAATATTTTCATACTTCGGGTCCACCCAGCCGCCGCACCAGGCGGCAGCCTGTTTCAGTGTCAGTTTACCCATGCATTTTTACCTCGTTTCCAGCAGGTGTGCCGCCACTTCCTCCCGCTCATCCAGGTGATTTTTAACACCGTTGATCTCCTGATACGTCTCGTGGCCCTTTCCTGCCAGTACAATTATATCATCTTTTTGCGCAATGTCCATAGCATATCGAATCGCCTTGCGCCGGTCCGGCTCTACAATGTATTCGCCCAGGTCGGAACTGACACCTTTCAGGATGTCCGCAATGATGGCATCAGGATCCTCTGTTCTGGGATTATCAGAGGTGATCACCGCGAAATCCGACAGTCTGACACCGATTTCACCCATGATGGGACGCTTGATCGGATCCCGGTCGCCGCCGCAGCCAAAGACCGCGATAAGCCGGCCCCTGCAGAAATCTTTTACAGAACTGAGTACATTTTCAAGTCCGTCAGGGGTATGGGCATAGTCAATCAGAACGGAATACTCCTTACCGGGTGTGGGAACCACTTCGATTCTGCCCTTGACGCCCTGCACCGTCTTCAGCGCCCTGGCCGTATCCTCCAGAGAAATACCCAGCTGCTTTGCGATGCCGATGACCGTCAGTGCGTTATAGACCGTAAACTTGCCGGGGATGGGCAGCGTGATATCCTGACGGTCATCCAGTCCCGCCACCACTTCGAAGGAAACCCCCTCCGCGTGGTACTCGGGGTATACACCGTTCAGATCGCCGTTGCCGATCAGCGAGGTGGTCAGGGTGTGATGATGGGGCGCCTTTTCCACCATGTGGAAGGAATAAAAATCATCGGTGTTGATAACTGCCTTGTCACAGCGGGTGAAAAGCTCTGCCTTGGCGGCGCAGTAAGCCGCCATGGTCTTGTGAAAATCCAGATGATCTTCAGTCAGATTGGTAAAAGCCGCCACGTTGAAATGAACACCGCCCACCCGGTCCAGCGTGATGGCATGGGATGAGACCTCCATTACCACATGGGTGCAGCCTGCGTCACGCATCCGGGCAAAGAGTCCCTGCAGTTCCAGGCTCTCGGGGGTAGTCCGCTCAGTGGGGATCACCTCGTCGCCAACCATGTTCTCCATGGTGCCGATGAGGCCCACCTTGGCACCGATGGTCTTCTCCAGCACCTGCTTCAGAAGCAGCGTGGAGGATGTCTTGCCGTTGGTGCCGGTGATGCCGATCATGGTCATGGACTTCGCCGGATGACCGTAGAAATTGGTGCTGATTATGGCAAGGGCATGGCGGTCGCCTTCCACCAGAACATAGGGGACATCCGTTTCGGGTTTCTTCGCGGTGACAACAACCACCGCCCCCTTCTCCATTGCCATGGGAATAAAGCGGTTGCCATCGGAGGCAAAGCCGGAAATCGCCACGAAGAGGCTTCCCGGGGTCACCTTTCTGGAATCGTATGCAACGGACTGAATATCCATCTGCATATCGGCATTGGATTCCAAAATCGTAATATCCTGCAGCAAATCTTTGAGTTTCATATATATTCTCCTTCCGGGCCGTCAGTCTCTGGCCCCGGTATCGGTAAATTCCAATGTAATCGTCGTCCCGGATGGGACTGTTTCTCCCGGGTTTACGCTCTGTGATGTTACCACCACGCCGGCGGAAATCCCGTCGTTGCCGGTCACCAGGATATAAAGTCCCAGTTTTCCCGCCTCATCAGCGGCCTGCTGGCGGTTCATTCCCGCAAAATCCGGCACATCAACCATTTCTTCCGGAACATCCTCCCCCAGATACACCAGTACCTGACTTCCTCCGGGAACACTCTGTCCTGCCCCGGGGATCTGTCCCGTTACGGTCTGCCCATCTCCCAGAAACCGGGCGGTGAGGCAATTGTTTTTCAGTTGTTCCTCTGCTTCCGGACGGGTCAGTCCCGTCAGATCCTCCATGATGAACGTCTGCCCCGCAGCATCCTCCCGGGTGTAGCTTCTGTGCACTCCCAGATAAGGAAGGATATCCGACAGCACCGCGCCCACGGTGGGGGCCGCCATAACACCGCCGGAAATATAAATCCCCGTCTCCCGGGATGGCGTATCCAGCGCTACCAATACAATATACTCCGGATCGTCCATGGGCGCAATCCCCACAAAGGAGACAATTTTGTCCAGCACCCGCTGACCATTCCCGTCGAATACGTCGATTTTCTCGCTGGTTCCGGTTTTGCCGCCGATGGCGAATCCGGCCACCTGGGCATTTTTGGCGGTGCCTTCCTCCACAACCGACTGTATCAGCGTCCGCATGGTATCGGAGGTTTCCTTGCTGATGGTCTGCCGGATCACCGTCGGCTCCTGCTTAAGGACCGTATTGCCCTGCGCATCGATAACCTCTGAAACGATGTACGGTTCCAGAAGGAAACCGCCATTGACCACGGAGGAGATGGCACGAACCAGCTGCAGCGGTGTGATCTTGAAGGTCTGGCCGAAGGAACCGGAGGTCAGGGATGCAGTGCCCCACTTGTCCGTGTTGGTCACAAGCTCCCTGTCAAAAAAGATCCCCTTGCTTTCACCGGCCAGATCGATGCCGGTCTTTTCCAGGATCCCAAATCTCTCAATGTATTCGTAAAACTTTTCACCGCCCAGCTTCAGGGCGATGTGCGCAAAGGCGATGTTGCAGGAATTCTGCAGTGCCTGTGGCGTCTGCTCTGCCCCGTGGCCTGCCGAACGCCAGCAGTGCAGCAGCTGGGACCGGCCGGGAATCTGCTCCGCCCCTTTGCAGTAATAATTCGTCTCCAGACCGATGGCACCGCAATCAAGGGCTGCCGCCATGGTCAGCACTTTGAAGGTCGACCCCGGCTCATAGCCATCAGAAAGCACACGGTTTCGCCACTGCTTCAGCCGCGCCGCGGTCAGCGCTTCCTGATAAGCGGTCCTGCCGTCTTGGTATGCCGCGCTGTCTGCAGGATTCAGCAGGTAGCTGAGCTTCATCTGCTCCAGCTGCGCTGCCGTACCGGTATCACAGATCTCCAGGTAGTTGTTGGGATCATAGCTGCCCAACGTCGCCATGGCCAGGATCTCCCCGGTCTTGCAGTTCATCACCAGACCGAAGGCCCCGTTCTGAACGTCGAATTTGGCGATGGCCTCCTCCATCCGCTTTTCAAGACAGGCCTGAACCGTCATGTCCAGCGTCAGGATCAGGCTGTCTCCCGCCCTGGAGGAAATGTATCTTTCATAAGAAAAGGGCATATCCATCTCATTGTTGCCCTTGGAGGTAACAACCTTGCCGGCGCTGCCCTCCAGAAAGCTGTTGTAGGATGCCTCTACCCCCTCCGAGCCGGTACCGGAGTCATTGGTAAAGCCAATGACCTGCGCCGCCAGTGTCCCGTAAGGATAGGTGCGCCGGGAATTCGGCTCCAGATGGATGCCCGAAATATCATGTTCATTGATGTAAGCGCGGATCAGCGCCGCGGTCTCCTCGCTGACTTTCGTCCCAATCTGCTTATACCGCTTCTTCAGATCCCGCGCCTGCTCCAGGATCCATGCCGGATCCCGGTCCAGAATTTCACCCAGCGTTTTCGCGATGTCTTCCAGATCCGCTTTGGACTGCTTCAGCTCATGGGGATCCAGATATACATTTTCCACGCTGGTATCCGTCGCCAGAACATTCATGTTCCGGTCATAGATATCTCCCCGGTCGGCTGAAACCTGCGTGGTACGGGTCTGATTGCGCAGGGCCAGGGATGCATAATAGTCATATTCTCTCACCATCAACCGGTGAAGCCGCAGCCCCACCGGCAAAAATGCCGCGATCCCCAGCACCAGCATCACAGCCATGATTCTGTGGTGCTGGCCCGTATCGGAGCGCAATCTGGAATACTGCTTTTTTCGTTCCTTTCCCATATCATCCGGCCTTTCCATGAGACTGTCCACAGGACATGAATGGGCAGCAAGGGAGCGATCCCTCACTGCCCATTGCAGCTGCTATCTCATTTTATTGGCCGGCAGGGACTTTATGCAAAAAGCTCCCGGAAGAACCAGCAAATATTCTCCCACATTGTGGGTTCCGGTTCCGGCTGAGGCACATTCACCTGAATGGGAATGGTCTGTGCTTCTTCGATGGGGATCATCCCCAGAGCCAGAGCCTTCTCACGGATGTCATCCAGGTCGTAACCTGCATGGTAAGTCTTCTGCAGATCCACATTCTCATTCTGCAGCGCAATCACATAGCTTTCCATCTGCGCGAATTCCCGGTGAGCCTGGGACAGCTGATAGATACCCACTGTCAGCAGCACCATCATCACACAGGCAACCAGAATACCGCACAGGGATGCAATGTCGAAGCGGATGGAGATCTGATGATGGATCTGCGGCTTCGGCAGGATGATCCGGGCTCTGTTTTTCTTTTTGACAGGCTTCAGTTCCGGTGCCGTGGCTTCACTGCCGTAGACATAGAACTGATGAATATATTGAATATCAGGTTTCCGTTCCATGATGTTCTCTTCCTCTCGGTCCAAACCGGATCACAGCTTCTCGCAGATACGCAGCTTGGCGCTGCGCGCTCTGGGATTGCGCTCCAGTTCTTCCTCTCCCGATACCACGGGCTTTCTGGTAATGAGCTTCACCTGAGGCTTCTTGCCGCAGACGCACACAGGGAAACTGGGCGGGCAGGTGCAGCCCTTGGCCGCATTTGCCATGGCATTCTTGACGATACGGTCTTCCAGAGAGTGGAAGGTGATCACCGCCAGCCGCCCCCCCTTGTTCAGGCAGGGAATCGCGTCTCTCATGACCTTTTCCACACTGCCCAGCTCATCATTGACGGCAATGCGGATGGCCTGGAAGCTGCGCTTGGCCGGATGCTGCTTTTCTCTCAAAGCCGCCGCAGGCATGGCGCCGCGGATGATGTCCACAAGCTCCAGAGTGGTCTCGATGGGTTTGTTTTCCCGGTGGCTGCAGATCGCGGCCGCGATCCGGGGCGCGTAACGTTCTTCACCGTAATCATAAAGGATCCGCTTCAGTTCTTCCTGGCTCCAGGTGTTGACCACGTCGTAAGCGGAGAGAACATCTTCGCCGTTCATGCGCATATCAAGAGGCGCATCCACCATATAGGAAAAACCGCGGCTGCCGTCATCGAGCTGGGGGGAAGATACGCCCAGGTCCAGCAGAATGCCGTCCACGCCTTCAATTTCCAGTTCCTCCAGTACCTGCCTGATCTCGCAGAAATTGGAGTGAACCAGCGTCACCTTATCCGCATAGGGAGCCAGTCGTTCCCCGGCGGCCTTCAGTGCCACGGGATCCCGGTCGATGCCGATGTGGCGGCCGGTGGTCAGCCGCTTCACGATCTGGCTGGAGTGTCCGGCGCCGCCCAGGGTGCCGTCCACATAAGTGCCGTCAGGTTTGATATTCAGTCCGTCCAGGCATTCGTTCAGAAGGACGGAAACATGATGAAATTCTGTCATAGTCCGATAGCCTCCAGAGATGCCAGCAATTTTTCGGGAGTCAGGTTCTCAGCCTCGAAGGCTCTGAACTCCTCTGCGTCCCAGATTTCCGCCTGGCCCGCCCGGCCGACGATCATGACCTCTCTGCCGATGCCGGCATAGTCAATGAGGAACTGGGTCAGCGCAAAGCGGAACTGTTTATCCGGATTGCACTCGGCTGCATTCATAAAAATCAGGCTGGTGGCACCGGCCCGCTGGGAAAGACTCAGGGCATTGAAGTTGTCGCTGAGGGTCTGCCACTCGGCGGCAGTGTAGATGGTCAGGCAGCGATGACCGCAGTTGACGCCCAGAGTCACATAAAAATCATCGCCCAACTCGCCACGAAGCTTCGCAGGAACGAACAGTCGGTTCTTGTCATCCAGTTTGGCAGGGTATTTGCCGATCATTTGCGGTCACCTCCATTCCATTTTACTCCACTTTACTACCCTTTTACACCATTCAATGACAGTATAACTCCTCCCGCACCAAAAATCAATCTTTTTTCCCGCTTTTTTTCGAAACAGACCGTCAAAACCGCCTGTTTTTCGTATTTTCGAACGATTGTTCTAAGATTATCAGGAATGGAAGCTAAGTTCGCCGTTCTCCATTCTGGCTCTGACTCTGGCAGGTTTGCGGCTGCACCGGAGCAAAAATCCCGCCAGCGGTCCTTCCACCTGATCCTGAACGATTCTGCGCAGTTGACGGGCACCGCCCTTCCTGCAGCAGTCCCGCGCCAGTTCTGCAGCAAGCTCCCGCGGCAGCAGCAGCTGGATCCCCTGATTGGCAGTCCGGGCCGCAAGCTGATCCAGATACTTCCGGGCGATGACCTCCATATCATCCCGACTCAGCGCGCCGAAATGCACCACCCGGTCCAGCCTGCCCAGAAATTCCGGCGGAAAGATATGCCGCAGCACCGCATCCACCTCTCCCTCCCGGCCCGCTGGGCGGAATCCCAGTCCGTCGCTCTTTACCTCGCCTCCGGCATTGGACGTCATCACAACAATGGCATTTTTGAAACTGATCCTGCGGCCTTTGGCATCCGTCAGGCACCCTTCCTCCATAATCTGAAGCAGAATCCCGGCCACATCCGGGTGTGCCTTTTCCAATTCATCCAGCAGCACCAGACAGTATGGCCTGCGTCGCACCGCTTCTGTCAGTTTGCCTCCCTCCTCGTGACCCACATAGCCGGGAGGCGCGCCGAGAAGCCGTGCGACCGAATGCTTTTCCATATACTCTGACATATCCAGCCGGATCATGGCATCCCGGGAACCGAACATCTCCTCCGCCACGCAACGGCACAGTTCCGTCTTGCCCACACCTGTGGGACCGGCGAAGAGCATGCATGCAATGGGCCGATTTTCGTCCCGGATACCGGAGTATCCCCGGCGCAGCGCTTCCGCCACCGCAGCCACCGCAGCGCTCTGGCCTGTTACCTGTGCCTCCAGGCATTCCTCCAGTTTCAGCAGCCGCTGCCGCTCGCTGGCAGTAAGCCGCCCCGTGGGAATCCCGGTCCGGGCGGATACCGCCCAGGCAACATCCCCCGCGCCCACAGTTCTGGCCCGGCGGCTCTCACCGGAACCGGCCACCATCTTCTGCATTCGGTCCCGCAGCTCCGCCGCCCGCTCAAACCGGCTCTCCCGAACCGCTTCGTGAAGCTCCTGCTCCAGTCCCTGCCGTGCAGAACCTCCTCTGGTGCCACACAATTCCTCCATCCGCGCGTGGGCCGCTCCCTCATCCAGAAGATCGATGGCTTTGTCCGGAAGGTACAGATCCGGAAGATACCGCACCGACAGCCGCACCGCTTCTTTCATGGCATCTTCCGTGATGCGAAGATGATGATGGCGCTCCAGTCCCGGTTTCAGGGCACGCAGGATCGCCATCACCGCCTCCTGGTCCGGTTCCTCCACCGTTACCGGCCGGAACCGCCGCTCCAGAGCGGGATCCTTTTCAATGTATTTCCGGTATTCATCCAGGGTAGTGGCCCCCAGCATCTGCAGTTCCCCCCTGCCCAGAGCAGGTTTGAGAATGTTGGCAGCGTCAATGGCCCCCTCCGCCGCACCTGCGCCCACGATGGTATGCATCTCATCGACGAACAGGATCACATCGCCGCTTCTGCGGATCTCCGTCAGCACATCCCGCAGCCGTTCCTCAAATTCTCCCCGGTACTTGGTACCCGCCACCAGATTTGCCATATTCAGGCTCACCAGCCTCTTGTCCTTCAGCTGGGGCGGTACATTTCCCGCCGCCATCCGCTGCGCCAATCCCTCGGCAATGGCGGTCTTGCCCACCCCCGGTTCCCCTACCAGGGCGGGGTTATTCTTATTCTTCCGGCAAAGGATACCGATGACCATATTGATCTCCCGGTCCCGCCCGATGACAGGCTCCATGGCGGATGCCTTCATCACCAGGTCCTCACTGAATTGCTCCAACAGTTTCGTAGCAGACTCCTCCTTCTTGTATCGAACGGGTGTTTTCCGTTCCCATCGCAGATATTCCACCGTTCGGGTGAACAGTTCTCCGGTGTCAACTCCCCCCAGCATCAATAATTCCCCGGCTGCCGTTTCTTCCCGGCGGGCCAGGGACAAAAGCATATGAACAGGCGCGATGGCTTTCGCCCCCAGACTCCGGGCTTCCTTCGCCGCGCCGCGCAGGATCCGTTTTGCATCGGGTGTGAATCCCTGAGGCAGCGGCAGCGACGGGGTCCCCTTACCATACAGGAGCATCGCACAGTCAGCGGTCAGTTCCGGCATGGCGCCGCACAGGCGCAGAATCTGACCCACACCTGCGTCAGATTCCGTCATAGCCAGCAGCAGATGGGCGCTGCCAACATAGCTGTGACCCATACATTTTGCCTGCCTTCCCGCAGACCGGATCAGCTCCAGCGTTTGCAACTCATATCGCATCGATACCCCTCCTCATCAGGAAAATTTTCGCCGGGGTACCAAAAAAATATACAACTGTTTTCAAAAAAGGAATTGCAATTTTAGAAATACATGCTAGAATAAAGATACGTTATTAAGTTAGCGTGCTATTATACAACATATATGGAGGTAATATCATGGCTTACAATATCACCGACGCTTGTGTCGCTTGCGGTTCCTGCGCCGACCAGTGCCCCGTTGAGGCTATCTCTGAGGGCGACGGCAAGTACGTCATCGACGCTGATGTCTGCGTTTCCTGCGGCTCCTGCGCTGATCAGTGCCCCGCCGAAGCTATCGAGGAAGGCTGATTCTTTTGAATCGCGTCGGCCTGCGCACGCATTTGTGCGCAGGCCGCTTTTTTTAACGGAGTAACCTCTATGGAGAATTTACCAAACGGCTATACGCTGGATACAGGCAGCGGTTCTTTCCCCCTGAGCACCGACTCCATGGTGCTGGCCCATTTTGTCAGACTGCCGCGCAACGCCCGGGTACTGGATCTGGGCTCCGGCTGCGGCACGCTGGGGGTTCTGCTGTGCGCCAAAGACCCTTTCTGCCGCGTCACCGGGGTGGAGTTGACGGAAAATGCCCACGAAGCCGCCCTGAACAACATCCGCGTCAATCACCTGCACCCCCGTCTGGAAAGTATATGTGCCGACCTGCGGACTCTTGACAGCCGGTTTGCTCCCGGCTCTTTTTCCTGCTGCATTTCCAATCCCCCCTATTTCTCCGGCGGTCCTGCCAGCCGGACTGCACCCCTGGCCCGCCGGGACGACTGCTGCAGTCCGGAGGAGCTGTTCCGCACTGCCGCTGCTGCTGTCAAATTCGGCGGCGACTTTTTTCTGGTTCACAAGCCGGAACGTCTCGCCCAGCTCATTGCCTGCGGCGCCATGGTAGGCCTGGAGGCCAAACGGCTTCGTCTGCTCCGCCACAGGGAAGGCGGCCCCGTTACGCTGATCCTGCTGCAATTCCGCAGGGGCGGCAAGGCAGGTCTTCAGATCGATGAGTTCAGTCTGTTCGATTCCCTTGGCGATCCTACGCCGTATTACCAGGAAGTTTATCATATTAAGTAACAATTTTAGGAGGCAATTATGGCCGGAATGTTATACCTGGTCCCCACCCCCATCGGCAATCTGGGAGATATCTCCGAGCGCTGCCGCAGAACGCTGGAAGAGGCGGATTTCATCGCCGCCGAGGACACCAGAGTTTCCCTGAAGCTGCTGAACCATCTGGGCATCAAAAAAAGCCTTGTCAGCTACTACGAGCACAACAAGGCATTCAAGGGCGAGAAAATTGTGGAGCGGATCCTGGCCGGCGAGACCTGCGCGCTGGTCTCCGACGCGGGCAGTCCCGCCATTTCCGATCCCGGAGAGGATCTGGTAAAGCTGTGCCATGAGGCAGGCATCGTGGTCTGCGCCATCCCCGGTCCCTGCGCGGTGATCACCGCCCTGAGCATCTCCGGCCAGGCCACCGGCCGGTTCTGCTTTGAAGGGTTCCTGTCCACCGCGAAAAAGAGCCGCCGGGAGCATCTGGAGTCCCTGGAAAAAGAGCAGCGGACCATGATCTTCTATGAAGCACCCCACAAGCTGGTGAACACGCTGGAGGATCTGGCAGAGCATTTCGGCGAAGAGCGGCCCATCAGCCTGTGCAGGGAGCTGACCAAGCTCCACGAGGAAGTGGTACGCACCACTCTGGGTGAAGCCATTGAAAAATACACCGAGAATCCCCCCAAGGGTGAGTTCGTCCTGGTGGTTGCCGGTGCCCCCGCCGAGGAAAAGACCTCCGCCACCGCTGAGGATGCCGCAGCCCGGGTCGCCCAGCTGATGGAAGCGGGTCTGAGCCGCAAGGACGCCATCAAGCAGACCGCCAAGGAGCTGGATCTGCCGAAAAACGTAGTCTACGACGCGGCGCTTTCTCTATAATCCTTATATTACAGAACAATGCTCCGATGCATCTGCATCGGAGCGTTGTTGTTATCAGCACTTTCCGTCTTTATAGATTGTTTGTTTCTAACAAACGACATACTTGCTCATTCTGCGGATTTCGATAGCGTCAGCATCGACTATATTCTCTGTAGGACTGATAATCCCGAAATAAACAGGTAATAAAGCATTAATGTCCCCCGGAGCATTCCGGGGGACATTTGTTTCATTATCAGTATTCAGACATTTTCGTAATGCAGTCCTGACATACATTCTTTCCGCGGTATGTAACAAGACCGCGGGAAGAACCGCAAAACAGGCAGGCAGGCTCAAACTTCTGCAAAACAATCCGATCATTCTCCATAAAGATTTCCAACTCATCGCGCTCGGCAATATCCAGCGTGCGCCGCAGTTCAATGGGCAGCACAATTCTGCCGAGTTCGTCCACCTTGCGAATAATACCTGTAGACTTCATAGTGGGCAGCTCTCCTCATTTTCCGATTCATAAGCCGCTGCTGAGTCTGTTTTGCGACTTATTTAGTATATTATACTGTTATTCGCATTTTGTGTCAAATCATTTTTACAATTTTGTCATCTTTTGTTAGATTTTCCTAATCAAAAAATCCGTTCATCAGCATATTGTACACCAAAGGGGGAATGGACATGGTTATGAGCTTGATTTGGATCGGAATTGTTATGATTTCTCTGTTTTGTGCCATTCTCACGGGCAGGGTCGGCGATCTCGCAGCGGCAGTTCCCCAGGGTGCCCAGGCAGGCATCACACTGGCTGTTTCCATGGCAGGTTCCATCTGTCTGTGGACAGGCATTGGCAGGTTAATGGAACACTCCGGCATGACCGCCGTGCTGTCGGGGCTGCTATCGCCGCTGCTGCACCGCGTCTTTCCCGGCACCAGGGAAGATCCGGTGCTGTCACGGGAATTGTCCGGTAACATCTGCGCCAATTTTCTGGGTCTGGGAAACGCCGCAACACCGATGGGGATCCGGGCCGTCCGGCAGATGGCTGGGAACGGAAGTATCGCGACCGACGAAATGTGCCGCCTCATCGTCCTCAACACCGCATCCATCCAGCTGATCCCTGCAAATGTGGCGGCGGTGCGGGCCTCTCTCGGCTGTGCTTCCCCTTTCGATATTCTTCCGGCCGTCTGGATCACCAGCATCTGCTCCGCAGGATTGGGCGTCACTGCGGCATGGCTTCTGGGAAAGGTGTGGCATCATGGCTGAGAGTATTGTGCCGCTGATCATCCTCACCGCATCGCTGGCAGCGCTGCACAAAAAAGAAAACACCTATGACATTCTGCTGCAGGGCGGCGCGGAAGGACTGAAACTTCTCGGCAGCATTCTCCCCGCCCTGGTGGTGCTGCTGTGTGCGGTCCATATGCTGCGCGCTTCCGGCGCAGTGGAACTGCTCAGCGCCCTGCTGGCTCCGGTATTCCGCTTCTTCGGGATCCCGCCGGAAACTTCCATGCTGGTGCTGATCCGTCCTATCAGCGGCAGCGCCGCCCTGGCCGTGGGCGCCGATCTGATGCGCGAGTACGGCCCGGACTCTCTCGTGGGCAGGACCGCCGCTGTGATGCTGGGTTCCACAGAAACCACATTTTACACCATCAGCGTCTATTTCGGCGCGGCAGGAATCAAAAAGACCCGCTACGCAATCCCGGCAGCATTATTTGCCGATCTGGTGGGATTCACCGTGGCCAGCTGGACAGTGAAGTGGTTGTTTTGACATTTTAATTGCAGTTTAGCACGCATAACAAGGATGCGTCAGAACAACAAACTAGTATTTGAAAGATCCCCGGCAATGGAAAAGGACGCACACTCGTGCGTCCTTTTGCTCATTCTTTCACATTTTCGACCGCGGCTTTGCGGCGACGGCGGCGGCGGGTGGTGCGCTGGTCTTCGGGATCAGCCTTCTCCGCCCGGCGGGCATAGGCCTCCGCAGCTTCGGAGGTTGCTTCATAGGTCAGGCGGCTAACCCGGATCAGACCGTTGGGCTGCTCACTCATCCGCACGCGGATCAGGAATTTTCCATGCTCCGGGCAGGTTGCCAGGTCCATATACCGGTGGCCCGGCTGGGCAAACCAGCGCGAGCCAAGCATCTTTCCCTCACAGACGGGGCACTTGTTCTCCTCACCGGCCATGGCGCTGAGCGCGGCCCGCTTGTCAGCAAAATCATAGAATACCTGGCGGCAGATACAGCCGGGAAGCTCCGCGCCATGGAATCCGTTTTCGTGGCTTTTCAACGCCTGGTCATATTCCGCAGCGCCCCGCTTCAAATCCAGCTTTGCGCAGATCAGAGCGGTATGGTATGCATCGCCCAGCGCATCGTGGGCTTGCCGGGTTGCTTCAATGCCAGACATCTCCATAGCGGTCTTCAGTGCCTTCTGGGCGGTGGAGCCGTCGGTCTGGGCATTAAAGATCATCTGGGCATTGTACCATTTCTCCGTCCAGCTGGTCTGCAGACCATAGAGCTGAAGATTCTCCCGCAGGATACCGATATCGTCAAATCCCCAGGTCAGGAATACGATATCATCGCCGCACCACTGACGGAACTGCTCCATTGCCTGGGGAAAAGGCACACCCTCTTCTTTCAGGCGGCTCTCCTTGATGCCGGTGAGCTTGCTGACGCGGCGGTTCAGGTGCCGGTAGTATTTCGGCTTGATCATAATCTGGAATTCATCCGCAACCTGCTGATCCTCCGTGACCCGGACGGCGCCGATCTGGATGATCTCGCCGCGAATCTGGACAGGCAGCACCTTTCGGGAAGAAGGCGAACCGGGCCAGGGCTGATTCCATTCCATATCCAAAACAATGTATTGCATATCTGAAAACCTCAAATTGTGTTGTTCCATACGATCGTACATAGTATCATAACACATAAACCACGTCTGTGTAAACAGAAAGTTGCAAAAATGTTTTACTTTCCCTTCCGGCACCGGAAAAATCCCCCGAAGCACAGAAGCTTCGGGGGATTCTGTTATTACTTTGAATTACAGCAGGGACAGCGCTTCCTCGTCAGCGACGATGGTGCAGTCGGGGTGCAGCTGCAGAATAGAAGCGGGAACCTTGGGATCGATGGGGCCGGTGAACATAGCCTTGACAGCCTGAGCCTTGTTCTTGCCGTTGACGACCATCAGAACCTTCTTGGCCTGCATGATGCCCCAGATGCCCATGGTGTAGGCCTGACGGGGAACATCGTCGCGGGTGGCAAAGAAACGGGCATTGGCATCGATGGTAGACTCAGCCAGCTTGACGCAGTGGGTGCCGGGGATGAAGACTTCGTCGGGCTCGTTGAAGCCGATGTGACCGTTGGGGCCCATGCCCAGCAGCTGCAGGTCGGTGTGCAGCTGGCCGATCAGCTTGTCATAGTTGCCGCACTCAGCCTCGGGATCCTCGGTCAGGCCGCTGGGAATGTTGCAGTTGGCCTGGTCGATGTTCACATGGTCGAACAGATTGGTGCGCATGAAGTAAGCGTAGGACTGGTCATGATCCTTGCTCAGGCCCACATACTCGTCCAGATTGACGGTCTTGACCTGGGAAAAGTCCAGCTCGCCGGCTTCGTATTTCTTGATCAGTTCCTTGTAGGTGCCCACAGGGCTGGAGCCGGTGGCCAGGCCCAGGACACAGTCGGGCTTCAGGGTAACAACAGAGGCAATAATGCCCGCAGCCTTTACGCTGACGTCAGCATAATCTTTCGCACGGATCAGTTTCATAATAAGGTTTCCCCCTTCATGTAATTGAAAATCAGGTTGCTTTGCATTTGCTGCAATCAGTATAGCATCTTTCCCAAGATGTGTACAGTCCCAAAGGAAAGAATCAATCATTTTTTATAAAAACGCAATTTCATTCGACAAGTCCTCTGTTTTCTGGCCTTGTTTTTAATTTCATTTTTGGTACTGTATTTATTACCAGATTGAGCTATAATACCGGCAGTATTTCAAGGAGGTATTCCCATGGAAAACAAAACCAGACTCACAACCAGAACCATTGTTTTCGCCGCACTGATGGCCGCGCTGACTGCTGTCGGTTCCGCACTGCGCATCACCGTCCCCCTGGATATCGCAGGCACCACTTCTTTCCACCTGGGTAATATATTCTGCGCACTGTCCGGTATTCTGCTGGGTCCCTGGGTCGGCAGTCTTGCAGCAGGTCTCGGCTCCGCTTTGTATGATATGTTCAATCCCGCATACATTTCCGAAGCCTGGATGACCTTCCTGATGAAAGGCGCCTATGGTCTGGCAGCAGGTCTCGTTGCAGTCATCGGTCAAAAAGAAGCGGGCTATATGAAGTCTGCCCTGGCTACTGCCGCCGGCGCAATTACCTATGCGGCACTGTATCTTGCAAAGAGCTATTTTTACGGAGGTCTGCTGATCAGCGGCCTGACACCCGATGCCGCATGGCTGACCGTACTGGGAAAACTGCCCGCAACCATTTTCAATGCCGTGGTGGCGCTGATCTTTGCCCCCGTTCTGGCTGTTGCCATCCAAACAGCACTGAAGAAAAATCACTTTTCTCTGGAATAACACAATCCCAACGGAATACTTCTTCCGTTGGGATTTTTTCTGCCCCGCAGGAATTATACACAGCAGCACGGCAAATCAGAACAGGAAAGTGCCACAGCCATCCTGAACATCCAGGCAATACCATTTATTTTCTCTGCTTCGAAGCTGATTTTGTTTGCGAAATGTTAACATATCTTTCCTGCGCCGTGATATAATAATCAAGTTATTAAGGGAGGTATGCATAATGTCACTGCAAGGACTGCTGTTTCAACTGAGTGCCTCTGTCAGCGATTACAAGCGCGATAGGGTCATCCCCCTGCCCGCCGGAGTCAGTCAGTGCCGCAACATCACTTATGGTTCCCATGGAAAATGGAACATCCTGGATGTTTATCATCCCGATCACACCACCGGCCCTCTGCCCACCATCGTCAGCATCCACGGCGGCGGCTATGTTTACGGCTCCAAGGAGATCTATCGCCGCTACGGTATGGATATGGCTTCCCGGGGATTCGCCTTTGTCAATTTCAATTATCGTCTGGCGCCCAAGTGGAGGTTTCCCACTCCGCTGTGGGATACAAATACCGTCATGGAGTGGATCTGCAAGAACGCCGCACGGTACCGTCTGGACCCGGAGCACATCATTCTGGTCGGCGATTCTGCCGGTGCGCAGCTGGCAAGCCAGTATGCCGCCATCGTCACAAATCCGGAGTATGCGGCAAAATTCCATATGACCGTCCCCAAGATCCGGATCCGCGCCTTGGGTCTGAACTGCGGCTTTTATGACTTCCCTGCAGACGCCACCAAAACACTTACCGGACTGGCCAGAGACTATCTCGGCCCCCGCCCGGACTATTCCCATCCGCTGCTGCAGGTCCTCCCTGCTATTACTTCCGATTACCCTCCCACCTATATCACCACCGCCTGCGAAGATTACCTGCGTGCCTACGCAGAGCCTATGTATGAGCACCTGCGCAGCAAAGAGATCGACGCGCAGTGGAAATGCTACGGTACCGAAGGCGATACGTCCGTGGCCCATGTGTTCCATGTAAATATCACGCATCCGGAAGCCGTCAGATGCAACGATGACGCAGCTGCCTTCTTCCGGCAATACCTGTAATGGCTACCGCACCTCATCCTGCTGGGAATGAGGTGCGGTTTTTATACTCTTGTGCTTTCCGGAAAACTACGATATAATATACCCACTCATATTCCAAGGAGGCCCCCATGAAAAAGAAACTTTCACCTGTATTAGCTCTGATCCTGGTGATCATCGGTGCATTCTTCGGCTTCACCGGCAACAACGATGCAGCTGCCCCCAGCACCCCGGTGCAGGATGTTTTCATCGCCGAGACCGAAATCATACAAGCTGAAACGCAGGCTCCGGAGACAGACGCTCCCACTCCGGAAACGGATGCTGCCATAGCAGTTGACGGAAGCTATACCTCAAAAGAAGACGTCGCTCTTTACATCCACACCTACGGCACCCTGCCCGGCAATTTCATAACCAAAAACGAAGCCAAAGCACTCGGCTGGGAAGGCGGCGGTCTGGAAGATTATGCCCCCGGTATGTGCATCGGCGGCGACCGGTTTGGCAACTATGAGGGCCTGCTCCCCGAAGCCGACGGGCGCACCTACACCGAATGCGACATCGACACCCTGGGTGCCGGAAGCCGTGGAGCCAAGCGCATCGTTTTCTCCAATGACGGTCTGATCTACTATACCGATGACCATTACGAGAGCTTCGAACTGCTCTACGGCGAGGAATGACATGAACATCATCACAATCAACTGCGCCGGCATGGACAGCCGCGAAAAGCTGCACAGCGCTTTCTCCGACGCGCTCTGCTTTCCCACGTGGTACGGCAGGAATCTGGACGCACTCCACGACTGTCTGACGGGAATCCGGGAAGATACCATCCTGCAGCTGCAGGACTGGAATGCCGCCTCTGTTCTGGGCGGCTACCATCATGGCGCAACAAAAGTACTGGAACATGCCGCATCCGAAAATCCGAATCTGACTGTTGAATTTCTGTAATCTCAATGCCCGCACTGCGCGGGCATTTCTTTTTTCCCGGCATATTCCTGCAAAAAACAGTGCGTGACAAAGAAATCCATCTGTGATATAATATCCCCCCCGGGGGGATATGTTTTTTGCCGCCGATAATGATCATCTTCCCTGAAAACGCAGGAGGAATCCAAATGAAATCGAAAAATATCGCCACATTCTTTGCCATACTCGCCGCAGCGCTGTATGCCGTCAACATTCCATTTTCAAAACTTCTTCTGACCCATGTCCAGCCGACTATGATGGCTGCGCTCGTGTATCTGGGCGCTGGTCTGGGGTTGTTGATCTACGGTCTTGTGACCGGTGAACAGAAAACAGGAAAGCCTCTTACCAGAAACGAACTGCCCTACACCATCGGCATGATCGTTCTGGACATCGCCGCCCCCATTGCGCTGATGCTTGGTCTGGAACGGACAAACTCCGCAAACGCATCGCTGCTGAACAATTTCGAGATCGTTGCCACATCGCTGATCGCCTTTTTTGCGTTCAAAGAAGTACTCTCCCGCCGGCTGCGCATCGCCATCATACTTGTCACGCTTTCCAGCATCATTCTGGGTTTTGAGGGTGAAGGCAGCTTCCGCTTCAACACCGGATCCCTGTTTGTTCTCGGCGCTGCCTGCTGCTGGGGATTGGAGAACAACTGCACCCGGATGCTCAGTTCAAAATCCTCCGTGCAGATCACCACCATCAAAGGTATTTTCTCAGGACTCGGCAGTCTGATCGTCGCTCTGGTGATCGGAGAACCGATTCCGAATCCGGTATGGATCCCGGCTGTTCTGCTTCTCGGCTTTGTGGCATACGGTCTGAGCATCAACTTTTACATCAAGGCCCAAAAGGATCTGGGTGCCGCCAAAACCAGCGCCTATTACTCCATTGCTCCTTTTCTTGGCGTGGTATTCGGTATGCTGATATTGGGTGAAAGGCCTGCTGTACAGTTCTATCCGGGCCTGGTGATCATGATCACCGCAACCGTTTTGATGGTCCACGACACCATCACCCTTCAGCACACCCACGAGCATATCCACACCCACACCCATGAACACCGCCACGGCGAGCTGGTTCATTCCCACGAACACGATCACATTCATACTCACACCCACATCCATGGCGGAGAAGAAAATATACACAAACACACTCACAACGCACTGGAAAACCACGAGCATACACACACGCAGCAATTGGCCGCGCCATGAATAACACCCGGGACAGTCTTTTCTTCCTGCGTACAGATATTCATACTTTCGAAACAGGAACATGATAATTTACAACAACGCAGCAGTGTGATAGGATAAAGCAAAGGAGGTTTCCATATGAAACAGATAATTGCCATCTTCTTTCTTGTGCTGACTCTGCTTGCAGGCTGCAGCCGACATCACGCCGAGACCCACCCCACCCGTGAAACACCCGACATAACCGAAGCGATCATCGCAACAGAAGTCCCGGAAAGCAGCACTATTCCCGACGATACCAAAGCAGACGTTCCCCCTGCGGATGACCTGGTGGCAGTCGAAATTGATTACGCGCCGGAGGATTATTGCCTGCATCCCGAAAACTACGAAGTTTATGAGTTTGCGGATTTGGAGTATGGCCGTGATGCCATCGTCATTCCTGATGCAAAAGTATACAACTTCAAGTTCTTTACAATTGATATAAACAGCCTGTATATGAACGGAGAATATGTCATTTCCGAAATTCTGCACACCTGCGATGCCATATCCCCCGAGAAACCGTTTGTCACACGAATCTATATTGCCGGTCCCGGCAGTACGCATTACGGAGTGTCCTTTCTTGATGAATCCGGCAATCAATACAGTTATGTGATTTTTGAGAGCGGAAAAGACGGAAGATTTATGCTGGAGCCCTTTTGAAATACCGGAAGGCGAAAAGGCTTGACCAATTGGGTCAAGCCTTTTTCGTTGGAATAATATTGCTGTCCAATTAACGGCCCCTCCACTCCGCCTGGTAAGATACCATGCACCATCACCAGGACATCGATGTTAAACCTCTTTCCGCCGATGCCGAGAATAAACCTCTCTGCGTGTTCCAGTTGGGACCCATATATTTGTGTTCTATTAGGACCTAATTAAGGAAAAACTTTACATTAAGGCGGCAATGCTATATAATATTTACGGGAGGTATAGCTTATGTTGTTCCAGCTCAATATCAATCTTAGCGAAGACGATTATTTAGACTTTAATAAGTTTCACTCATTCGAATCGATGCACGGCAAAAAGCTGATTAACAAAACGCGCATTTTCTTCGTTCTCGCAATGATAATTTTGGCAGCGCTCTTTCTTCTTGTAATGGGATTTACAACATTTTCCATTACTTACGCAGCACTACTATTGCTGTTTACCTTGCTATATGTAATATTCTTCAAAAAGATATTAACCCGGAATGTAAAGACTCAGATAAAACGCTTAAAGAAAGTAGGTAAATTACCATTTGATCCTGTATCCACTTTAGAATTTCACGAGAACAAGATGGCAGAGATTACTGCAGAGAAACGTATAGAACAAAGCTACAACGTTTTCGAGCGGATTTGCATAGTCAAAGATCGCTATATTCTTCTGTATCATAGCAGTGTTGGTGCTCACATACTTCCGGTTGTACAAGTAAAGGCACAGTTAAACCAAGAAGATTTTATAGAGTTTCTTTCTAAGAAATGCACCAATGTGGAATACTATTAACCTATGTGCAAAAGGCTTGACCGAATCGGTCAAGCCTTTTGCATTAGAATAAAGTTGTTATCCAGTAGATCAAGCCATACACCACACTTGCACTCACTCCGTACACAATCACCGGGCCTGCTATTGTAAACATCTTCGCGCCTACGCCCAGGATGAAGCCTTCCGTCTTGAACTCCACCGCCGGGGCGGAGATGGCATTGGCAAAGCCGGTGATGGGGACCAGTGTGCCTGCTCCGGCTGCTCTGGCGATGTCATCGTAGACGCTCAACCCTGTCAGCAGTGCGGACAGCACCACAAGACTCATGGATGCGGCGGTGCCCGCATCGCTCTTTTCCATTCCCATGGATGTGTACCAGTTCAGAAACACCTGCCCCAGCACACAGATCACGCCCCCAATCCAGAATGCGTTCAGGCAATCCCGCCCCATGGGTGATTTGGGACTCAACTCTGCCACCAGTTTTCCGTACTCCCGTTCTTTCATGACCATCCCTCCGGCATTAGCTTGCCCGGACTCTTGACTTTTTATCAGCGGAGGAGTATAACAGTTTTGCTGCATCTGCGGTTTTCTGAAAAAAGGATGTGTTATTTCGTGCATCACAACTCCACCGCCCTGACGGAAGGACCGATCTGGAAAAAGATACTTCTGTTCGCCTTCCCGGTGTTTCTGGGCAATGTTTTTCAGCAATTTTATAATGCCTTTGACTCCTGGACTGTCGGTAATTTCATCAGCGACAACGCGCTGGCCGCGGTGAGTTCCTCCGGCAGTCTTGTTTTCCTGATGATCGGATTTTTCAACGGTATGGCCATGGGCGCCGGTGTCATCATCGCCAAGCATTTCGGCGCCAAGGACTATGAATCCATGTGCAAAGCCATCCATACGGACGTTGCCTTCGGTCTTGCCTCCGGCGCGGCGCTGACGGTAATCGGTGTCGCCGCCACCCCAACGATCCTGCGCTGGATGGGGACTCCCCAGGAGGTCCTGCCGGTCTCCATTACCTATTTCAGATTCTATTCCTACGGCGCTGTCTTTGCCGTCATGTACAACACCTTTGTGGGCATTCTCCACGCTGTGGGCGACAGCCGCCATCCGCTGTACTACCTGATAATCTCCACCCTGGTCAACATCGTACTGGATCTGCTGTTTGTGGGTGTCTTTTTCCGGGGCAATGAGACTCTGGGTGTTGCCGCCGCAGCCATGGCAACGACAATCTCCCAGGGCATCAGCGCAGCGCTGTGTTTCCTTCGTCTGCTGCGGGTGCAGGAGCCGTACAGGATCCGCATCCGGGAGATCCGCATCCACTGGAAGAGCCTGAAGGACATCATCCGCTTCGGTCTGCCCTCAGGAATTCAGAATTCGGTTATTTCCATCGCCAACGTTTTTGTCCAGTCCAGCGTCAACAGCTTCGGCAAGGCAGCCATGGCCGGTCACGGCTCCTATGCCAAGATTGAAGGATTTGCTTTCCTGCCTGTCACCTGCTTCATGCAGGCCCTGTCCACTTTCGTGGGGCAGAATCTGGGCGCCAAACAGTATGAACGGACGAAAAAGGGCATCGCCTTCGGCCTGTGCTGCTCGACAGTCATGGCAGAGCTCATCGGCCTGTCTTTCCATTTGCTTGCGCCCCGACTCATCGCCATTTTCAACAGCAACCCGGAAGTTATCAGCTACGGTGTCCGGTATATGCGGGTTACGAGCCTTTTCTACTGCCTGCTGGCATTTTCCCACTGCATCGCAGGCGTCATGCGCGGAGCTGGTAAATCCTCGGTGCCCATGGTGGTCATGCTGACCTGCTGGTGTCTGATCCGGGTCAGCTACATCAATATCGCACTGCGATTCTTCAACCGGCTGGAAACCGTTGCCTGGGCCTACCCCATCAGCTGGAGCCTGAGCAGCATCATTTTCCTGATCTATTTCCTGAAAGCCGACTGGATCCACACCTTTGATAGAATTGATGCGAAAGAAAAAAGTGCATAACACGCAAAAAGAGCCGCCCAAATGGGCGGGGGTCGTAAAAAGGTTATTTTGAAAAAAGCCGAAAACTGCATAGTTTTCAAGGGACGGCGTGGCGTGAGCCACGCCGTTTTCCTTTGCTTTATTCGTGTTTCATCAGTTCTTCCAAAGGGATAAAGCCGATACCATCGTACTTGATGTGGATGCTCTGTCTGCGTTTGCCGCTGGACTTGTCCGGTGCTTCCACATAAATGGCTTGAATCAGCTCTCTCAGCATATACGGGTCAATTTCCTCGATACCCACATATTTTTCAGCCTTCGGAATAAACTTTTCAATGTTTTCACTCTGTCGTTCCTGTACTTCGATTTCCTGTCGCAGAGCGATCACCTCTGCTTCAAGCTGTTTCTGTTCTGCTTCGTAGCTCTGGCTCATCATATCAAAGCGCTCGTCATTCAGCTTACCCATGGCGTTGTCCTCGTAAATCTTGATGAACAGCCTCTTCAGTTCAGCAATACGACGCTCATTGCGTTCAAGCTGCTTACGGCTGGCTTTCAGATTTTCTTCGGACTCCAACTGGAGCTGGCGCTGCATCACAGAAACAAAATGCTGACGATGGTGCAGAATATATCCCGTCACCAACTGGATGTGTCGTAAGACCAAACGCTCCAATACGGACTCTCGGATAAAGTGACCGGGGCATTTCTCACGATGCTTCAAGTGCCTGGAGCAGTCAAAGAACGCTCCTTCACGCTTGCCGTTGTTGGTAGCTCCGTAATACAGCTTTTCACCGCAATCCGCACAGAATACCAGGCCGGAAAAGGTACTGGTATATCCGGTTCGGGTCTTGCGCTGACGATTCTGACGAATCTGCTGTACCTTGTCAAAGACATCGACAGATACGATTGCTTCGTGCGTCCCGTAGAACACAGCCTGATTTTCAATGGGTGTCTCACGCTGCTTCTTGTCCCAGATGGAATTGGTGTAGGTCTTGAAGTTGACCGTACAGCCTGTGTACTCCCTGCGTTCCAGAATCTTGACCACGGAATTGCTGTTCCATCCGCAAGGGTTTTCCGGCAGCGGATTGGGACTGTTGATCCCCTTGCTGTTTTTGTAGGCTGTGGGAGTCAGTACACCATCTGCTCTCAGCTGATTGGCAATCTGTGATGGGCCGCGGCCGTTCATGCACATCTCAAAGATACGCTTTACAACGGCAGCTGCTTCCGGGTCAACAATCCAATGCTTCGGGTTGTCCGGGTCTTTCACATAACCATAGGGAACATTGGTTGTCAGCGGTACACCACGCTCACCCTTTGCCTTTGTCACGGCTCGGATTTTGCGGCTGGTATCTCGTGCAAAAAACTCATTGAACCAGTTCTTGATGCCTGCAAAATCATTGTTCACGCTGTTGGGGTCAGACGAATCGAAATCGTCATTGATGGCGATATAGCGAACACCCAGTTGCGGGAATGTGAAGTTGGCATAGAGATTGGTGTATGCCGAGTTTCTGCCAAGACGGGAGAGGTCTTTGGTGACACAGTTTGCCA
>JAGAUY010000029.1 GCA_017620525.1 Oscillospiraceae bacterium
CTACTGGGAACCGGCATGGATTCCCGTACCCGGCTGCGGCTGGGCCAATGACGAGGCGCTGGCCTATATCGGTGAGAAAGGCCCCGGAGGCAACGAGTGGGCGAACCAGGCGCTGTTCGATTACGACGGCAACGCCCTGCCCGCACTGAAAACCATCCGGGATTTTTAGGGGGAAACGCTATGCGTGACCTGCGCGACAGAAGAAAACTACCCCATGTGGAGGTTACCGCCGCTACGCTGAAATGGTACGGCTGCGCCACCATGTTCTTTTATTCCCTAAGCATGACCGTGGTTCAGAATGGCCTGCTCCATGTGAATCAGTTCTCCAATACACAGCTGCGGGAAATGTGGGTAGCAGACCCTGACCTGATGGTGCTGTCCTCCTGGGCGGCGGTGTTCCAGCTGCTGGGCGGTCTGGCGATTCCGGTATTCGCGTTTTTGTTGGTGGAAGGCTTCCTGCACACGAGTAATTACCAGGCATACCTGATTCGGATGGTGGGCTTTGCCATTCTCAGTGAAATTCCCTTCGACTTTGCCATGTCCGGCAAGCTGTTCGATTGGACCAGCCAGAATATGCTTTTTACCCTTGCCATCGGTCTTGTAATGCTCTATGGACTGCGGCTCTTTGCTGCCGGGAAGGGCGTAAAGCTGCTGATCGTTGCAGCGGGGGTGCTGTGGAGCGTGCTGATGAAGACGCAATTCGGACTGTGCATGGTTTTACTCATTGCGGTTTATTACCTGCTGAATGATCACAAGGCAAAGCTGTGGATCAGCGGCGCTATTAGTCTTATGTATGTCACCGGGCCGGTTTCCAACTTTGTGCTGAAACGGTACAACCATCAGCGGGGCAGTCAGCCCAATAAGTATCTGTTCTATTTGCTGTATCCGCTGCATCTGCTGATTCTTGGCGTGATCACATATGTACTCCCATAAAAGATGGTGTGAAGAATGAAAAAAGCGATTTTCGTGATTCTGATTCTGAGCCTTGTGCTGCTGAGTTCCTGCGGCGCAAAGGAAAAACCGACAATACTGGTTCCAAAGGTGGAGGGACTCTCTGAGGACTTTATTATGGGTGCAGATGTGTCCACTCTGCTAAGTCAGGAAGCCAGCGGCGTTGTCTATTATAATTTTGAGGGGAAAAACCAGGACTTGCTCAAAACCCTCAGCGAAGCCGGTGTCAATTACATCCGTGTCCGTGTCTGGAACGATCCTTTTGATGCAGAAGGTCGTGGCTATGGCGGCGGAAACTGTACGGTGGAGACAGCTATCGAAATCGGAAAACGCGCAGCCAAATATAAAATGGGACTGCTGGTTGATTTCCACTACTCCGACTTCTGGGCAGACCCTGCCAAGCAGCAAGCTCCCAAGGCCTGGCAGAATATGGAATTGAAAGAAAAGCAGCAGGCTATTTATGACTTCACGGCGCAGAGCATTCGGAAGATTCAAGAGGCCGGTGTAAGCATTGGTATGGTGCAGGTTGGTAATGAAACGACGAAAGGCTTTTGCGGAGAGACGACTGTTCCCAGCCGGTACACGCTGATGGCTTCTGCGGCAAAGGCAGTCCGGGACACCAACCAGGATATCTTGATTGCTGTCCATTATACCAATCCTGAGAGTGAAAATTATAAGACAATCGCCGCAACCTTGGATGTCTACGGCGTTGACTATGATGTGTTCGCCACTTCCTACTATCCTTTCTGGCATGGGACACTGGAGAATCTGGCAGAGCAGCTTCAGTCGGTCATTGACCGCAGCGGCAAGAAGGTAATGATTGCGGAAACCTCTTATGCCTATACCCTACAGGATACAGACGGCAGTGGAAACAGCGTTGGGGAACAACCGACATATGCAAAGCCTTATCCATTTACCGTTCAGGGGCAGGCAAGGCAGCTGCGTGATGTGATTCAGACAATGGCAAATTTGGGTGACAATGCTGTCGGTGTGTTCTATTGGGAGCCTGCATGGATCAGCGTTCCCGGTGAAACATGGGAGGAAAAGAGTGCCCTCTGGGAGGCCAACGGCTCCGGCTGGGCAAGCTCCTATTCTGCCGACTATGATCCTGATGACGCGGGTATCTATTACGGAGGCAGCGCCTGCGATAACCAGGCATTGTTTGATTCCAACGGCCATCCGCTGGAATCCTTGAAGACTTTTTCCTATGTCCGAAGGGGCACCAACGTAGCGCCCAAGATAGACAGCGTAGAGCCGGTATCGGTGACAGTAAAAAGAAATAATCCAATTGTCCTTCCTGAAACTGTGCCGGCCATTTACAATAATGGCAAAGTGGAAGCTGTATCTGTGGTCTGGGATGAAGACGTAGACCTTGCCGCCATTTCCGCATCGGAGGTTGGCAACTATTGCGTAACCGGAACAGCAGAAGGGACGGAAGTGACATGTTGTATCCGTGTGGTTGAGGAGAATTATGTGCGCAACTACAGCTTCGAGGAGGCAGATACCTCTATGTGGCGCATTTCCGAGGCTGCTCCAACCACGGATTTTCAGGACAAGCCCAACGATGCCTATACCGGCAGTATGTCTCTGCATTTTTGGAACGCGGATGCGGTCAATTTTTCTGTGGAGCAGGAGATTACCGGTTTGCTTGAAGGAAATTATACATTTTCCATCCATGTCCAGGGCGGCGATATGAGGGAAGATGCGCAGCTGTTTCTCTATGCTGTCGCTGACGGACAACGTTACGAACAACCCTTTACCGTGGATGGCTGGCTCAACTGGAAGAGTCCCTCTATTGAAAGCATCCCATGCACGGGCGGAAGCATGACCGTTGGCGTATGCGTAAAAGCAGCAGGTGGAGCATGGGGTACCATGGATGATTTTCTCTTGAACCCCAGTCGCTAAACAATCAACATTGCTTGTTTTCTTCCTATTTAGCGGCAGATCCGTCCGGCGAGCGGGTCTGCCGCGCAATTTATCTTTCGGAGGTCATTATGAAAACGAAGAAGCTCTATTTCGGCGCAGCTTACTATGATGAATATATGCCGGTATCCCGTGTAGACGAGGATATGCGCCTGATGAAAGAGGCAGGGATGAATGTAATCCGCATCGCGGAATCCACCTGGAGCACATGGGAACCCAGAGAGGGAGAATTTGACTTTCGGTGCCTTCATCGGATGCTGCAGGGGGCAAAGAAATACGGTATCGATGTGATCGTGGGGACACCCACCTACGCCATTCCGCCCTGGCTGGCAAAAAAATACCCGGATATTCTGGCAGATACCCACGCC
>JAGAUY010000030.1 GCA_017620525.1 Oscillospiraceae bacterium
AGGTTCGGGAAGACCGGCGGTACGTGACCAAGGCAGCCTATGTGGTGCTGGGTGTCACCATGGACGGCAGGAAGGATATCCTGGGAGTCTGGATCGGAGAGCATGAAAACAGCAAATTCTGGCTGAATGTGCTGAATGACCTCAAAAGCAGGGGCGTTTTGGATGTATATCTGTTCTGCACGGACGGCCTGTGTGGGATGATGCAGGCTATCGAGGCCGTCTTCCCCAAAAGCCGGCTGCAGCGCTGCATCGTCCACCAGGTGCGCAGTTCCACCAGATATGTCAGCTATAAGGACATCAAGAAAGTCGTTGCGGATCTTAAGAAGATCTACAGTGCTGTCACGCTCGAGGAAGCCGAGAAAAATCTGCAGACCTTCGCAGAGACCTGGCGTAAGCAGTACCCCTCCTGCGTGAAAAGCTGGGAAGAAAACTGGCCGGTTTTAAGCACGTTCTTTGAATACCCCGTGGAGATTCGGAAAATCATATACACGACGAATATCATCGAGGGCCTGAACCGCCAGTTCCGGCAGATCACGAAGAACAAGCCCTCCTTCACGAACGACGACTCCTTGCGCCGGATGCTGTATCTGGCCTCTCAGCGTATCGTGAAGCACTGGCACGCCAGATACCAGAACTGGGATCTGGTGCTCAGCCAGCTGGAGATCATGTTCGCCGACCGGGCCGTAGGCTGACTCCCTTATCCTAGTATGCCACGGTGGTCAGACCGGCATTCACGCCGCGCCGGCGCGCATACCGTTCTGACCGCCATGGCTTTCGGTGATCAAGGGATTCAGACCAGAATTCGCCCTGCTTTCCAGCACCATTCTTGACTTTGTCGAAAAACGCTTACACAAAATTTTACGCCCGGCCAATCAATGATAAAGCCGATGGGCAAGTCGTGACGACTTGCCCATCGGTTTTTTCAAAGTGCCTTAAACCGCGCTCTCATTTCATCGTCTGTGAGCTCACCGCTCTCAGACTGCTCCAGTATCCGCATCGCCTCGGCCACTGCAGCGTTCCACTCATTCAGGCTTATTTTCTTCCGGTTCTTTTTCTGCTTCAGTCGGTTGTAGGTTCGGTCGTATTCCACACGAGCAGGACTGCGGTTAGCCTTCTCCCGCGCCTCCTTGCGGTGGGCGCCTACCTTCCGGCAGGTCCGGTCCGTTTCGCCGGGAGCGATGTTGTTGCAGTAGCAGGTGTTGTAGCCGGAGTCCAACAAAAAGTAGGTCCCGCAGTTGTGGCAGCGGCGGGGTGCGTTGCCTGCGGCCAGTCCCCGGTAAAACTCTGTCCGCAGGAAAGTAACCAAGCTGTCAAAGGTGGTTTTCTCCGCAATAAAAACCTCGTCCTTATTGGTCTGATGCATCATGGGTACAAAGTCGAGTGCCACGGTAAAACTCTGCGAGAAGTCCTCGCCAAAAACATTTGCGGCAACGGTAAACATATCCGCGTAAAAGTAAGAGTACGCATCGGCATAGGCCGCGGCATTCCGCCGCTCCAGCTTCTCAAAATAGTTCTCCGTCATGATCTGAAACTGCTTGCGGAGTTCTCTGATGTCGTGTGTGAATTCCTTTAAGCCAGCGATCATGCCCTGATACATCGCACGCCCTTCTGAGTGCGGCTTCTGTACCTGCGACCACTTCCTCCTGTCTGTAAACAGGTTCTCCAGCGCATGGTAGTTGCAGTCGTAGTCCATGTTCAGATCCCGGTAGACCGGCAAAGCAAAGATGATATCCCAAACAGCGTTCAGCTTTTCCTGCGCGGAAACTGCGGCGCTGTTTGTTTTTTTCTTCAGCAGCTCCCACGCCGCAGGGACAAATTCCCGCACCCGCCGGTCCAAATCATCGAGAACGCTCTCGTCCATGTTCAGAATGTCCACGCAGCACTGGCCCACCGGATAATTCTTCTCGCCGATGTAAACGCGGCCGCCGTGGAAGAACACCGTGAACTGGTCATAGGTGTAACTGTACGGAGTATAGGTCTGCTCCAACTGTTCCGACATGGTGCATCCTCCTTTGTATCCGATGGAGTTTTGGCGTTTACCTGAACTCGCCCGAATCTATTGAAACGGACTTTTCAGTATGCTACCCTCATTGTAGCGGATGGGAAACCAAAAATCAATCTACATCAGAAAGAGGTGATGAACATGGTCCGCTGAAAAAGGAAAGCCGCCAAACTGCTGCAACAGTCCGGCGGCGCGCCGCGTTTCGGAAAACGCAGACTCCATCTGCAATCAGTCTAACAGAGAGACCTCCGAAACGCAAACATTTTTTCTCTGAATCTAAATTCACGGAGGTACTATTTTGAAAAAGTCGATCTACAAAAGCTACGAGGAACTGCCTCTGCTTCTAAATGTGAAGCAACTGGCCGACCTGCTGGGTGTCTCTGACTCCAGCGTGTACGAACTCATCCAAGAGAATGGCTTTCCCTCTCTGCGCATCGGCAAACGGATCGTCATTCCCAAAGAGGAACTGCGGGAGTGGATCACCGCCCGCACCAAGGAGGTGCAGTGATGCTGCTCTCTCAGTATGAACAGAGGATGAAAGAAAAGAACTTCTTCCTGCTCCCAAACTCTGTCTTCGAGTTGAATCTGAACAAGTATGAGTTCTACATCTACGCATACCTCATCCGCATCGAGGACAGGCGTACCTACCAGTGCATCGTCAGCTACCCGACCATCGCAGACGCGCTGGGCTTCGCGGTCAACACGGTGGCGAAGTATGTGCGCAC
>JAGAUY010000005.1 GCA_017620525.1 Oscillospiraceae bacterium
CAGCTGACCATGCGTACCTTCCACTCCGGCGGCGTTGCTGGTGACGATATCACCCAGGGTCTGCCCCGAGTTGAAGAACTGTTTGAGGCCCGCCGCCCCAAGAAGATGGCTCAGATCTCGGAAGTCACCGGCGTGGTCAACATCGACGATACCCACCGTACTGCTCTGCGTAACATCACCGTTACCGCTGAGGACGGCGAGGTCAAGACCTACCAGGTTCCCTATTCCATGGGCCTGAAGGTCAGCCATGGCAAGGTCGTCCAGAAGGGCGAACCCATCACCGATGGTGCACTGTACCCCCAGGATGTTCTGCGTATTTCCGGCGTGGAAGCTGTTCAGGACTATCTGGTCCAGTCTGTCCAGGCCGTGTACCGCCAGCAGGGCGTTGAAATCAACGATAAGCATATTGAAGTCATCATCCGTCAGATGATGCGCAAGGTGCGCGTTGAGGAGCCCGGCGATACCGCGCTGCTGACCGGCACTGTCATCGACATCTTCGAGTACGAGGATGCAAACGCAGAGATCCAGGCACGGATCGATGCTGGTGAGACTGAACTGAAGCTGGCAACGGCTTCTGCTGTGCTGCTGGGTATCACCAAAGCATCTCTGGCAACCGATTCCTTCCTGTCCGCCGCATCCTTCCAGGAGACCACCAAGGTTCTGACCGATGCAGCAATCAAGGGCAAGGTCGACCATCTGGTTGGTCTGAAGGAGAATGTCATCATCGGTAAGCTGATTCCCGCTGGTTCCGGCCTGCTGGCCTACCGCGACTATGAGCCCGGTGTGACCCCTGCTGCCCGGATTCCCGAGGAACTGGTCGAGTCTGAGATTCAGTAATTTATAGTAAGAAGGACCGCTGCCGAAAGCAGCGGTCCTTTTTGCCGAAAAACGGATAGCGGTTTGCTGCAATTGCAGACCTGCAGCGGCCTCGCTGTGTGCGAAAAACTGTAATCTGAAGCGTAGTGGGTGAGTGACGGAACTGTGATTTCCCTAAGCAAAAAAAGTGTTAGGCGGGCAAAAATTTTTCCTGATTTCCTGTTGACTTTTGCGAAAAAGTGCGTATAATAACATCTTGTATGGACACTCAAAATAAAGCACGAAATGGGGACTGCAAAATGCTCGCTGAACTGGTCGGCCACCGGGTTGTGGTTGGCAGCAAACAGCTCAGAAAAGCTCTGGAAGCCGGAAAAGCAACCTATGTTGTTCTGGCGCAGAATGCAGATCCTGCCATTACAGAGCCCATTGAGGCCATGTGCCGGCTGCACAACGTGGCATATTCCTGGATCGGAAGCAAGTCCGAACTGGGTACTATGTGCGGAATCGAAGTCGGTGCCGCGGCGGCAGCTGCCGTCGATTGATCCGGTTCTTTCAGGAAAACCTGAGGAATATAACCCGCCGAAATGGCGAGAATGAAAGAAAGGAGAAATGAAATGCCTACTTTTAATCAGCTGGTTCGTAGCGGCCGCAAGCAGGCTACCTACAAGTCCAACTCTCCCGCTCTGCAGAGAGGTCTGAACACTCTGGAGAACAAGGCAACCAATCTGCCCTCCCCCCAGAAGCGTGGTGTCTGCACCGCTGTTCGTACCACTACCCCCAAGAAGCCTAACTCTGCACTGCGTAAGATCGCCCGTGTTCGCCTGACCAACGGTATGGAAGTTTCCGCTTACATCCCCGGTGTTGGCCACAACCTGCAGGAGCACTCTGTTGTTCTGATCCGCGGCGGCCGTGTTAAGGACCTTCCCGGTGTTCGTTACCACATCATCCGTGGTACTCTGGATACCCAGGGCGTTCAGAACCGTATGCAGTCCCGCTCCAAGTACGGTGCAAAGCGTCCCAAGGCTGGCAAGAAGAAGTAATCTTCTTTCCCACAATTATTTTTGACTTTATTCCACGCCCTTTCGCAAGGCAAAGCCTTGCCACTGCGTTTTTATATATAGTATGAAAACCTCTGGCCAGGCACAACGAAAGATACACTTTCGAGTACCGATGAAATCATTTTTTTGTGAAGGAGGGAAGCAAAGTGCCCAGAAGAGGTAATGTTCCCAAGAGAGAGGTTCTGCCCGATCCTCAGTATAACTCCGTTCTGGTTACCAAGCTCGTTAACAGCATCATGCTGGATGGCAAGAAGGGTGTTGCTCAGAAGGTTGTCTACGGCGCTTTTGAGATCGTAGAGAACAAGACCGGCAAGAACGGTCTGGAGGTTTTCCAGCAGGCTATGGAAAACATCATGCCTGCAGTCGAGCTGAAGGCTCGCCGCGTCGGTGGTGCTACCTACCAGGTGCCCATCGAAGTTCGCCCCGACCGCCGTCAGACCCTGGGTCTGCGCTGGCTGACCACTTACAGCCGCGGCCGCAGCGAGAACACCATGAAGGAACGTCTGGCTGCTGAGATCATGGACGCTGCCAACAACACCGGCGCATCTGTGAAGAAGCGTGACGACGTCCACAAGATGGCTGAAGCTAACAAGGCTTTCGCACACTTCCGTTGGTAATAACCAAGAGGTATACAAATGGCTAGACAGTATTCTCTGGAAAACACCAGAAACTTCGGCATCATGGCTCACATCGATGCCGGTAAGACTACCACTTCCGAGCGTATCCTGTTCTACACCGGCAAGAACTACAAGATCGGTGAGACCCATGACGGCTCTGCCACCATGGACTGGATGGCTCAGGAGCAGGAGCGTGGTATTACCATCACCTCTGCAGCTACCACCTGTTTCTGGAAGGGCTGCAGACTGAACATTATCGACACCCCGGGCCACGTCGACTTCACCGTTGAGGTCGAGCGTTCCCTGCGCGTTCTGGACGGCGCTGTTACCGTTCTGTGCGCCAAGGGCGGTGTCGAGCCCCAGACCGAGACCGTTTGGCGCCAGGCCGACGAGTACAAGGTCCCCCGTA
>JAGAUY010000031.1 GCA_017620525.1 Oscillospiraceae bacterium
TCCGCCCACATCATCGGCACCGGCCTTGCGGCTCTGACTGCCGCCTGCTATCTGGTTCGTGACGGACAGATGCAGGGTCAGAACATCCACATCTATGAGAAAGACCCCATTCCCGGCGGTGCCTGCGATGGCTGGCAGTACCCCGATGTAGGCTATGTCATGCGGGGCGGACGGGAGATGGATAACCATTTCGAGGTCATGTGGGATTTGTTCCGTTCCATTCCTTCCATCGAGACAGAAGGGGTCAGTGTCCTGGACGAATACTACTGGCTGAACAAGAAAGACCCCAACTACTCCCTCTGCCGGGCAACCGTCAACCAGGGTCAGGATGCCCACACCGACGGCAAGTTCGGTCTGTCCGACAAGGCTGCAATGGAGATCATGAAGCTGTTCTTCACCCCCGATGAAGACCTGTACGATAAGCGCATCACGGATTTCTTCGATGATGAGGTGCTGAACTCCAATTTCTGGCTCTACTGGCGCACCATGTTTGCCTTTGAGAACTGGCACAGTGCTTTGGAAATGAAGCTGTATCTCAAGCGCTATATCCACCATGTGGGCGGTCTGCCGGACTTCAAGGCTCTGCGGTTCACCCGTTATAACCAGTACGAATCTATGATTCTGCCCATGGTCAAATATCTGGAAGGCTTCGGTGTCCAGTTCCACTATAACACCAAGGTTGTCAATGTGGAGTTCCACATCCAGCCCGGTAAAAAGCAGGCAAAGCGTATTGAGCTGCTGTCTGAGGGCAAATGTCAGTTTGTTGACCTGACGGAAAACGATCTGGTGTTCATTACCAACGGCGGCTGCGTGGAGAACGCCACCATGGGTTCCCAGAACACCGTGGCACCCTTCAACCCCGAAATCAAGCCCGGCGGCGGCTGGGATATGTGGCGCAGAATTGCCGCGCAGGATCCTTCCTTCGGTCATCCCGACAAGTTCTGCCATGATCCTGAGCAGTCCAACTGGATGAGCGCCACCGTCACCACGCTGGATCAGAAGATCATTCCCTATATCAAAAATATCTGCAAGCGTGACCCCTTTACCGGCGGCGTGGTTACCGGCGGCATCGTGACCGTGAAGGATTCCGGGTGGCTGCTGAGCTGGACCATCAACCGTCAGCCCCAGTTCCGGAATCAGCCCAAAGATCAGTGCCTGGTGTGGGTTTACGGTCTGTTCTCCGACAAACCCGGTGACTTTGTGAAGAAGCCCATGCGGGAGTGCACCGGTAAGGAAATCTGTATGGAGTGGCTGTACCACATCGGTGTGCCGGTGGGGGAGATCGAGGAGCTGGCCGAGCACAGCGCCAACACTGTGCCGGTGATGATGCCCTATATTACCGCTTTCTTCATGCCCCGTGCCGCCGGTGACCGTCCTGATGTGGTGCCCGAGGGTGCTGTGAACTTTGCGTTCCTGGGCCAGTTTGCCGAAACCAAGCGGGATACCATCTTCACCACCGAGTATTCCATGCGTACCGGCATGGAGGCTGTCTACACCCTGCTGGACATCGACCGTGGTGTGCCTGAGGTCTGGGGCAGCGTTTACGACATTCGTGATCTGCTGAACGCTACCATCCAGCTTCGGGACGGCAAGCCCCTGACGGATATGGAGCTGGGCTTCAAGGAGAAAATGGTTCTGAACAAGCTGCTGAAGAAGATTCAGGGCACAGATATCGAGAAATTGCTGAAAACCTACCATGTGATCGCGTGATAATGGAATGCGGGGAGGGCAAACCTCCCCGCCGCTAAAAGGAGAGATAAATATGTCATTATCCAATCAGCTGAAAAAAGCATCTTTGCGCACAGCCTTTGGTTATCTGGAAAAGAACCCCGAAGAAAATGCCCTGAAGCTCATGAGCTGGGTGGACAAGCTGGCAGGAGAGGGTCCCGATAGTTTTCCCACTCAGCGTGCCGCTGTCCGAAATGTTCTGGAAGATCCCCAGAACAATATGTACCAGCTGGTCATGAGCATTCTGAAAGAAACCGATCCCGGTGTTCTGAAGGCGACCTTTGAGAACTTCTTCCTCAACGCCAACATCATCGGCTGGCCCAAGCAGGAGGAATATCGAAAGAAATACAACTGCAATATCCCCTGGGCAATCCTGTTGGACCCCACCTCTGCCTGCAACCTGCACTGTACCGGCTGCTGGGCAGCGGAGTATGGTAATAAACTGAACCTGACCTTCGACGAAATTGACTCCATTATCACCCAGGGCAAGGAAATGGGTGTGTATATGTACATCTACACCGGCGGTGAACCGCTGGTGCGTAAAAAGGATCTGATTGCCCTTTGCGAAAAGCACAGCGACTGTCAGTTCCTCTCCTTCACCAATGCCACTCTCATTGACGAAGCCTTTGCAGACGAGATGCTCCGGGTGAAGAACTTCATTCCAGCCATCAGCATCGAGGGCTTTGAAGCCGCCACCGACGGCCGCCGTGGCAACGGCACTTACCAGAAGGTCATCAAGGCTATGGCAATCCTGAAGGAAAAGCACCTGCCCTTCGGTCTGTCCTGCTGCTACACCAGCCAGAATCTGGACTCCATCAGCTCCTACGAGTTCATTGACCAGATGGTGGAGTGGGGCGCGCGGTTCGTGTGGTACTTCCACTATATGCCCGTGGGCAACGATGCCGCGCCGGAGCTGCTGCCCAATCCCGAACAGCGGGAATTCATGTATCACCGCATCCGGGACATCCGTGCTACCAAGCCCATCTTCGCCATGGACTTCCAGAATGACGGCGAATATGTCGGCGGCTGCATTGCCGGTGGACGGCGGTATCTACATATCAATGCCAACGGCGACTGCGACCCCTGCGTGTTTATCCACTATTCCAACGCCAACATCCGGGACATGAGCTTGCTGGATGTGATGCGCAGTCCCATCTTCATGGCCTATCACGACGGTCAGCCTTTCAATGACAATCATCTGCGCCCCTGCCCCATGTTGGAGAACCCGGAAAAGCTCCGGGAAATCGTGAAGGCCACCGGTGCCCATTCTACTGACCTTCAGTCTCCCGAGACCGTTGACCACCTGTGCGATAAGTGCGAAGCCTACGCCAAAAATTGGAAGCCCACTGCCGATACCCTGTGGCAGTGCAGCTGCTGTAAAAAGCAGGAGGCGGCAACAAAATGACTACCTTCTTTACTTCTGAAAGCGTAACGGAAGGGCATCCGGACAAGGTCTGCGACCAGATTGCCGATGCAATTCTGGATGCCCTGCTGGAAAAGGATCCTCATTCCCATGTGGCCTGTGAGGTCACAGCCATCACCGATGAAGTCCATATTTTCGGCGAGATCACCTCTGCCGCCCGGGTGGATTATGAAGCCATTGCCCGGCAGGTGATTCGGGAGATCGGCTATACCAAGCCGGGACACGGCTTCGATGCGGATTCCTGTCGGATCACTGTGGATGTTCACCAGCAGTCTCCCGACATCAACATGGGTGTGGAACGGTCAGACACCATGGAAAACGGTGCGGGCGATCAGGGCATGATGTTCGGCTATGCCTGCCGGGAAACAGACAGCCTGATGCCCCTGCCCATCGAGCTTGCCCATAAGCTGACAAAGCGTCTGGCCTATGTGCGCCGGGAAGGGATCCTGCCCTATCTCCTGCCGGACGGAAAAGCTCAGGTCACAGTAGAATACCGGGATGGTATCCCTGCACGGGTGGACACAGTGGTGGTTTCCTCCCAGCACGGAGCGGATGTATCCATGGATACGCTCCGGGAAGATGTCCTTCTTCATGTCATCCGCCCGGTGATTCCGGAAGCCATGCTGGATGCCGACACCAAATACTTTATCAATCCCACAGGCCGTTTCTGCATCGGCGGCCCCGCCGGAGACAGCGGCCTCACCGGCAGAAAGCTGATTGTGGACACCTACGGCGGCTATGCCCGTCACGGCGGCGGGGCGTTCTCCGGCAAGGACCCCTCCAAGGTGGACCGGAGCGGCGCGTACATGGCCCGGTATCTGGCGAAAAATGTGGTGGCGGCGGGTCTGGCGGATCGGTGCGAAATTCAGATCAGCTACGCCATTGGTGTCGCCCAGCCGGTATCTCTGCTGGTGGATACCTTTGGCACAGGTGTGACTTCGGATGAAAGCATTCAGAAGTTGATTCGGGATACCGTTGACCTGCGTCCTTCCGCAATTATCGATAAGCTTAACCTGCGGACGCCGTTTTACCGGCACACCGCAAGCTACGGACACTTTGGCTCCAACACGGTGGATTTGCCCTGGGAGCAAACAGATTTATTAGCCCTACGGCAAGCATAACAAGGCTATGTCATAGAGACACGAATCAGCCGGATTGCTTCTTTACAGGAAGGTAGGCAATCCGGCTGATCAGACTATAAGAATTGGAGGGAATACGGACATTGGAGACGATACTACAGATTGTATTTTGGTTTCTCGCAGTAGTTGCTGTGGCAGTCTTGACAATCCTACCCTCATTTCGTGAGAGCGCAATTCTCTCTGAACCAATCTTCGACATTACGGATGCCGACTATACTTGCGTATAGAATCGCATCTTCGATATATTCCAATAATTGGGAGGCATATGCTATGTATTGGAACAAACGGATTCAAACCGCAAAAATTGGATACTTAATCATCTCAACATTGCTTTGCGCGCTGGGGATACTCCTGGTTGCTCTCCCGGATTTTTCAGCCGAATTGTTTTGCAGGATTTCGGGAATCATCATGCTCCTGTTCGGGCTCATCAAAATGATCGGCTATTTCTCGAAGGACTTGTATCGGCTGGCATTTCAGTTCGATCTGGCATCCGGTATTTTACTGATGGCCCTCGGCATCATCATGATGCTTCGTGCAAATGTGATGATCAGCATTATTTGTATTATTCTGGGGATCTATGTTCTGGCAGACGCCCTGCTGAAAGTACAAATTGCCATTGATGCAAAA
>JAGAUY010000032.1 GCA_017620525.1 Oscillospiraceae bacterium
GGATGGCGTGTCTTGATGCTTAGATGGGCAATTTGAAGTTTATCGTGCTGATGCACCATCGAAAAACGCATGTCATTCCGATGAGGGGCGTAAGCCCCGACGTGGGAATCTCCATCAACATTCTGGAAATTTGGAGGGGATTGCCACGCCAGTGTGCGCACTGGCTCGCAATGACCTTCTTTTTTTCAACTGCACGCTAAACTGCAACTTAGCATTCTGACATCCAACAGAACAGGGCCGGTTTTCACCGGCCCTTGGAATATATAGCTTGACTGCATCAGCCCCAGGGATTCTCCGTTGCGTAAGGCAGGCTCTTGGGCTGGTTGTAGGCAATATCCGCCACGCCGAAGTACTTGAAGACCTCGTACAGAGCCTTGCCGCAGTGGGCAAAGGCCACAGCGCCGTGGTGAGGATAACGCTTCTGGATCAGTACATGGCGGTAGAACCGACCCATCTCGGGAATGGCAAACACGCCGATGCCGCCAAAGGAACGGGTCTTCACAGGCAGCACCTTGCCCTGGGCAATGTAGGACCGGAGGTTACCCTCGGAATCGCACTGCAGGCGGAAGAAAGTAATGTCGGACGCAGCGATGTCGCCTTCCAGGGTGCCCCGGGTAAAGTCAGGATCGCTGCCCACAGGCTCAAGCAGTCGGTGCTGGATCAGCTGATATTTCACAGCACAGTCGCCGCACATCTTGCAGCTGGGGGTATTGCCGCAATGGAAGCCCATAAAGGTATCCTTGATATCGTAGTCAAACTTGCCCTTGATATCCTCATCGTAGATGTACTTAGGCACGGAATTGTTGATGTCCAGCAGGGTCACTGCATCGCCGGTGACGCAGGCACCGATGTACTCGGACAGTGCGCCGTAGATATCCACCTCACAGGCCACGGGAATACCCCGGGAGGCCAGGCGGGAATTGACATAGCAAGGCTCAAAGCCGAAGGTTTCAGGGAATGCGGGCCAACACTTATCCGCAAAGACCACATATTCTCTGGCACCCTTGTGCTGCTCTGCCCAGTCAAGCAAGGTCAGTTCAAACTGTGCCATCCGCTCCAGCATATCGGGATAGTACCGGCCTTCGCCCATTTCAGCGGCCATATCGGCACAAACCTCGGGAATTCTGGAGTCCTTGGCGTGAGCCTTATAAGCCACCAGCAGATCCAACTCGGAGTTCTCTTCGATCTCTACGCCCAGTTCATACAGACCCTTAATAGGTGCGTTACAGGCGAAGAAATCCTGGGGACGGGGACCAAAGGTGATGACCTTCAGATTTTTCACGCCCAGAATACCCCGGGCAACGGGAACGAATTCCCGGATCATAGCGGCACATTCCTCAGCGGTACCCACGGGATACTCGGGGATATAGGCCTTCAGATGCCGCATGCCCAGGTTATAGGAGCAGTTCAGCATGCCGCAGTAGGCATCGCCGCGGCCATTGATCAGGTCTCCGTCACCTTCCGCAGCAGCGATGTACATGGTAGGGCCGTCAAACTTCTGGCACAGCAGGGTCTCCGGGGTTTCGGGGCCGAAATTACCCAGGAACACCACCAGCGCATTGACACCGGCAGCTTTCACATCTTCCAGGGCAGCCAGCGCATCCTTTTCATTTTCCACAGTTACGGGGCATTCATACAGTCCCTGGCCGTAGGCCTTTACAATGGCCTCCCGACGGGAAATGGACAGACCGACGGGGAAGCAGTCCCGGGAAACCGCAATGATACCCAGCTTCACTTCCGGAATATTCGCATGACTCATAATAATTCCCTCACTTCACTGATTGATTTCTTTCCGGCCAGAACACCGGAAACCTTCTGCCTACAGTATAGCAGAAGCATTTCCTGACGTAAAGTCATTTTTCACCGAAACCCTAGTCAAAATTTGATCTACCCTGGGAGGGTCTTATAAAAAAAGGTTGATTTGCCGGAGTAAATTGTATATGATATACTCATTAAAATATAAACATAAGGAGCGGATACTTATGAAACTATTCGGCGCACTGGAAGCCGGCGGCACCAAAATGGTCTGTGCCATCGGCGATGAAAACGGCAACATTCTGGAACGGATCAGCATCCCTACCGGAACCCCCGAGGACACCATGCCTCCCATGATCGACTTCTTTAAGAGCAAGGGCATCTGTGCTCTGGGTGTGGGCTGCTTCGGCCCCATTGACCTGGACAAGAAGTCCGAAACCTACGGCTACATTACCACCACTCCCAAGCTGGCCTGGGCAAACTACCCCATCGTGGCTGAATTTGAAAAGGCTCTGGGTGTGCCCGTAGGCTTTGATACCGACGTGAATGCCGCCGCACTGGGCGAGGCTACCTGGGGCTGCACCCAGGATGTGGAAAACAGCATTTACATCACCATCGGCACCGGCATCGGTGTGGGCGTCATCAATAACGGCAAGCCCCACCATGGCATGATCCATCCCGAGGGAGGCCATATTCTGTTGGCCCGTCATCCCGAGGATCCCATGGATCGGGGTGTCTGTCCCTACCACCCCAACTGCCTGGAAGGCTTTGCTTCCGGTCCTTCCGTTGAAAAGCGCTGGGGCAAGAAGGGCATTGAACTGTCCGACAGACCCGAAGTCTGGGAACTGGAAGCCTTCTATCTGGGCCAGGCCATCTGCAACTACATCATGATCCTTTCTCCCCAGCGGATCATCGTGGGCGGCGGCGTCATGCATCAGCCCCAGATGCTGGGTCTGATCCGGGAAGAAGTCAAGAAGCAGGTCGCCGGTTACATTCAGGGTAAGGGCATGGAGGATCTGGAAAACTACATCGTGGGTGTCAGCCTGAACGATAACCAGGGTGCCATGGGCGCAGTGAAGTTGGCCATGGAAGCACTGGCTGAAAAGGAGAACAAGGCATGAGCAAAACCATTCTTCGTATGAAACCCATCTTCCAGGAAAAGATCTGGGGTGGCAACCGGCTGAACCGGGTGTTCGGCTACACCATTCCCAGTGACGAAACCGGCGAATGCTGGGCCATTTCCGGCCATCCCGGTGGAGACTGCACCGTGGAAAATCCGGAATTTGCCGGTGAAACTGTGGGTTCTCTGTGGAAAAAGCAGCCTGAACTCTTCGGCAATCTCCCCGGCGACATTTTCCCCCTGCTGATTAAAATCATTGATGCCAAGGATGACCTGAGCATTCAGGTTCACCCCGACGACGCTTACGCCGGCGTCCACGAAAACGGCAGTCTGGGCAAGACCGAGTGCTGGTACGTGCTGGACTGTGACGAAGGCGCTACCATCATCATCGGCCACAACGCCTCCACCAAGGAAGAAATGGCTCAGATGATCGAAGAAAACCGCTGGAACGAGCTGCTGCGGCAGGTCCCTATCCACAAGGGTGATTTCTTCCAGATTGATCCCGGCTGCCTCCATGCCATCAAGGGCGGTACCCTGATTCTGGAAACCCAGCAGTCCAGTGATGTGACCTACCGGTTCTATGATTACGGCCGGCTCCAGGATGGCAAGCCTCGTCAGCTGCACATCGCCCAGAGTCTGGATGTAACCACTGTTCCCTTCCGGGCCGACGCTCCTGCACAGGAAACCTGGTCCCAGGGTGATGCCAAGATCACCAGGCTGGTGACCTGTCAGTATTACACCGTCTGCCGGGCAGAAATCAACGGCACCGCCGAATTCAACTGGAATCATCCCTTCGTCAACGTCAGTGTTCTCTCCGGTGAAGGTACCCTGGACGGCATCCCCGTTGCCAAGGGCGACCATCTGCTGATCACAGCCGATTACGGTGCCATGACCGTTAAGGGCAATCTGGAGATCATGTATTCTCATCTGTAATCCAAAGGAGGCCCTTCGATGATTAACAAATGCTTTAAGGTCAACGACAACATCTTCTACGTAGATGAACCCCATGTAAGCAAGAATACCTTCATTGGCAAGCCTGCAGAGGACACCCCCCTTCCCACCTATGCCGATGCCGCCGACAAACTTCCCAAACCCGTCTGGGACGGCCACGACGATCTTCTGCGCTGCTACAACAAGACCTGGCAGATTGCTTTCAAAAATCTCTGCAAAGCCAATCCCGAAGCCGGTTTCGTCTCCAATTTCATCGATACCGCCTTCAATGGCTATCTGTTTATGTGGGATTCCTCCTTCATTGTCATGTTCGGCAAGTACGCCAGCCGGATCTTCAATTTCCAGGGAACCCTGGACAACTTCTATGCCCGGCAGCACCGGGACGGCTTCATCTGCCGGGAGCTGTGTGAAGAAGCTGCCGGCGAGCAGTTCACCCGGGACGATCCCGCTTCCACCGGTCCCAACGTCATGCCCTGGGCAGAATGGGAGTATTTCCTCTCCACCGGCGACAAAGATCGTCTTGGCCGGGTCTTCGATCCCCTGTGCGCCTACCACCGCTGGCTGATGCTGAACCGGTCCTGGCCCGACGGCAGCTACTGGAGCTGCGGACTGGCCTGCGGCATGGATAACCAGAAGCGACTGGAGCCCCAGTACAGTGAGATCATGTCCCACGGCTTTATGAAGTGGATCGACACCAGCGCCCAGCAGTATCTCAGCGCCAAGCTGCTGGTGGAGATGGCCAAGGTTCTGAACCGGGAAGAGGAAGTTCAGTGGCTGAAGGACGAAGCCAAGCTGCTGGAATCCATCGTCAACAACCAGATGTGGAGTGACAAGGACCAGTTCTATTACGACACCTATCGGGACGGCTCCCACAGCGGCATCAAGAGCATCGCCGCCTATTGGACCCTGTTGGCCGACCTGGTTTCCAAGGAACGACTGGACGGTTTTGTGGCCCATCTGGATAACGAAAAGGAATTCAAGCGGCCCAACCGGGTTCCCACTCTTTCCGCCGATGCCGCCGGTTATGACAATGACAAGGGCGGTTACTGGAACGGTGCCGTCTGGGCTCCCACCAATTACATGGTGCTGCGGGGTCTGCACGATCACGGTTATGACAAGCTGGCCCATGAGATCGCTCAGGATTTCCTGCATCACGTGGTGGAAGTATTCAAGGTCACCGGTACCGTACACGAAAACTACGGTCCCGAAACCCCCAAGCCCGGCAGCCGTCGTGGCGATTTTGTGGGTTGGACCGGTCTGGCTCCCATTTCCATTCTGTTCGAGTACATCTTCGGCATCCATCCCGATGCCCAGGCCAGAAAGATCACCTGGCACGTCAACTGCCTGGAACGCCACGGCATTCAGCGCTATCCCCTGGGTGACGCCACCGTGGAGCTGATCTGTGAGGCCCGGAATTCCCAGGACGAAAAGCCGGTGATTCACGTGAAGAGCGATCTGCCTGTCACGGTGGAAGTCATCTGGAACGGAACCACCGAAATCATCACCGCTTAACAAGCAAAATTTGTTTGTAAGAATCCGTAGGGGCGATTATCATGTCAAGAGTAACATGGTACACACCAGTGTAAGGACATAGTACACAACTTACAGCCTTGCAATGGATCGGTGAATTAACTGACCATCTTCTGTATCAAACTCTGCAATTTTGAAATTTCGATAGCAGGCAATGAATGATTCACCACTGGGGGTTGGTCTAAATTCGATATATTGGTCTCTCATCGTTTCGCTTAAATAGACCTGCCATTTATCGAATCTGGCATAACCCCAGCTGTTAACCTTGATCACATGGTGCTCCCCACCATATTCGTATTTTTCAATTTTTTCTTTGTATTGTCGCTGGCTTGGCTTGTAAACATCTCCCGGCCTTTTCTCCCAAGAGCTTCGTGAGGTCGGATGTTGTTGTACTTTTCGCGCCAGTTGTCCAACTTGTTTTTTGCATCTTCAATGTTGGCGATGGTTGTGTGATTCAGCAATTCTTGTTTCATCGTTCTGTGAAACCGCTCTATTTTGCCTTGGGTTTGCGGATGCTTAATTCGACCATGAATTGGAAGAACATCCAGATCCATAAGCCATCGTTCGAATTGGGTATAGCCTTTCCGAAAGCCAGCAAATTGTGCACCGTTATCTGAAAGAATGGAATCCGGCAGTCCAAATTCCTGAAAAGCCTGTGTGAATACGGGAATTACCACATATGATGTACGCAAATGTGGTACTATCCGAATGGCAAAGCGGGAATGGTCATCTATGATATCCAACGGATAACAGTACCGACCATCTTCCATTCGGAACTCGCCTTTGAAATCTGTTTGCCACATTTGGTTGCAGCGCTCTTTTTCAAAGCGAATAAACGGCTGCCGCTTCTGGGATTCTTCCGGACTAATGCAATTGTAGCGGTGA
>JAGAUY010000033.1 GCA_017620525.1 Oscillospiraceae bacterium
ATTTTCCCCCCAGGGCGTTTGCGCCCATGAGATCAGCTTTGATATTGTGGACAACCGCATTTTTAATGTGAAGTTTACGGGTGGCTGCGCCGGAAATACCCAGGGTGTAGCGATCCTGATCGATGGCATGGAGGCCAGAGCTGCAGTCAAGCGGATCAAGGGCATCAACTGTCACAACGGCACTTCCTGCCCGGATCAGCTTGCGGCTGCCATCGAGCAGTGTCTGAGCGATATGGGAGCGTAAATATGATCAATAAGCTGTATGATTTTAAAAGCGTCTCGATTCCAGAAGCACTGCTGAAGGCAACCGTGACCCATGAGGAAATAATGGATGAGCTGCGGCAAACAGCTGAGCGGTTTACAACCATTGCGCCTGCTTCTGATGGAATCAGCAACGGAGATATTGTCGTACTGGAAATTCCGGATGAGCAGTCCCCTGACGGTGTACAGCAGGTATATGTCAATATGGGCAAAGGTTTCTTTGACTCTGAGGAAGCCTTACTCGGATTGTGTGCAGGCACACAGGCAGAGATTATCTACGAGGGCAAGAAGGTCTGTGCTGTCATTCTGGGGGTGAAGCGAAAGAATATCCCGGAACTGACAGATGGATATATCTGCCGGCTTGGAATCAACGGTGTTTCTACCGTTGCGGCATATGAAAACCTTGTTTTTGATAACAAGGCGGCACAACAGCGTCAGCGCAGGATGAAGGGTATTTTTGAAATTGCCAGCAAAGCTGTGCTTGCACATACGGAATTTTTCCCGATTGGAGATGACAACGAGTGGTACCGAACTCTTTACAACGGTACTATGATACAGCTTGAGGCCATGGCACAGCAGACCGGGAAATCTGTCGATGACATTATGCCTGAAGCGCTTCGTATGCCTGGTAAGACGGCAGATGAATGCCGTCGTGCGATGGAAGAAATGTGCGAGAAGCATGTGAAGCTGGGTGCTTTGGGTTTATACTATGCTAGGCAGAACGGTATCGAATACACCAGGGAGGAAAGTATTGCACGTATACAGGCATATCTGCCGCAGACAGGCTTGGAGAATACCGCTGCTGTAAATGAGAATATGCTTATCAGCGATATCATTCAGCGTTATACAGAATATTTCCAGAAAACCATCAGTGAATATTATGAAGATAAGATCCAGGTGGTTTTACAGTAATACCTAAACAGCCAGAGGAGGAAAACCATGCAAATCGGAACTCTAATTCAAAATTTCCGCATCACCAGTGTGCGCCGTTTGGAGGAGCTATGCTGCAATCTCTGGGAGCTGGAGCACGAGAAGACCGGTGCCCAGCTGGTATGGCTCGACCGGGCAGATGAAAACAAGACCTTTGCCATCGCCTTTAAGACCATCCCAGAAGATGCTACCGGTGTGTTTCACATTCTGGAGCACAGCGTACTGTGCGGCTCAAATAAGTATCCTGTAAAGGAGCCCTTTGTGGAGCTGCTGAAATCCTCTGTTAATACTTTCCTGAATGCCATGACCTACCCGGATAAGACGGTATATCCCCTCAGCAGCCGCAACAACAAGGACTTCCACAATTTGCTGGATGTGTATATGGATGCAGTCCTGCATCCTGCGATTTATTACAAGCCGGAGATCTTCCGCCAGGAAGGCTGGCGGTATGAACTGCGGGAAGGCCAGGAGCCTGTCTACCAAGGTGTTGTTTTCAACGAAATGAAGGGTGCATACGCTTCCGCTGATGCGGTTTTGGAACACGCAATGAATCGTCTGCTGTTCCCGGATAACTGCTACAGTGCAGAATCCGGCGGTCACCCGGAGCATATTCCCGATCTGACCTACGAGCAGTTCATTGCAAACCACCGCAAATTCTATCACCCCTCCAACTCCCGCATAATCCTCAGCGGCAGTGTGGATCTGGATTTCGCCCTGGCACATATCGATTCTTACTTAAAGGACTATGACCGGCAGGCTGCAGATTTCGCGATTCCCATGCAGTTCGCTGTGCCCTACCGGGAGGAGCGGACGATTTATGAGATAGGGGCAGAGGAATCCACCGCCAACAGAACCATTATTTCCTGTGGCTGTATGCTGGGCCGCTTCGACGAGCAGGAGAAGCTGTACGCCGCTGCTGTTCTGAAGGATTACCTGGCAGGCGACAATGACGCGCCCCTGAAGCAGGCAATTCTGGGTACCGGCTTGGGCCAGGATGTAAAGGTCAAACTTCACGACGGCATTCAGCAGAACTGGATCTCCTGGGAGATCTGGAACACCGATGAAAATAAGGTAGATGAGATCAAAGCTGCCGTTAACAGGGTGCTGACAGAGCTTGTGGAAAATGGACTGGATAAG
>JAGAUY010000034.1 GCA_017620525.1 Oscillospiraceae bacterium
CGATCTGGATACCCTCCAGCGGTTCTTCGGGTATACCGTCAGCAATACCAAGGGAAAGCCCACCAATTCGGAGTTCATCGCCCTGATTGCAGACAAATTGCAGCTTCAGCTGAAGTCTTCTGAGGTTGCCAATTTCTGATTATGGACATCCATAAGGAGGAACCCTCAGGAAAACAAATAGTCCGGTGGATAATCCACCGGACTTTTATTCTGTTTTCCTGAAATTCAGCAGTCCTGTCAAACGCCTGCAATATTCCGGGCCACATAAACACCGCTGGCAGATGCATGGGCCAGAGAATGCGTAATGCCGCTGCCGTCGCCGATGATGTACAGTCCCCTGTGAAGCGTTTCCAGGTTTTCGCTGACTTTCACTTCCATATTATAGAACTTCACTTCCACTCCGTACAGCAGTGTATCGTCATTGGCAGTCCCCGGTGCCACTTTATCGAGTGCATAGATCATTTCAATGATACCGTCGAGAATTCTCTTGGGAAGTACCAGGCTCAGGTCGCCGGGGGTCGCACTCAGTGTCGGGGTAACAAAAGCCGACTCAATTCTGCCGGGTGTAGAACGGCGCCCCCGAATCAGATCGCCGAACCGCTGAACGATCACACCGCCGCCCAGCATGTTGCTCAGCCGGGCAATGGATTCGCCATAGCCGTTGGAATCCCGGAACGGCTCCGAGAAATGCTTGGCAACCAGCAGCGCAAAATTGGTATTATCCGTCTGTCTTGCAGAATCCCCATAACTGTGACCATTGACAGTAATGATTCCGTTGGTGTTCTCGGTAACAACGGAGCCTCTGGGATTCATGCAAAACGTGCGGACCCGGTCGCCGTATTGTTTGGTGCGGTAGACGATCTTACTCTCATAAAGCTCATCTGTCAGGTGTGAAAAAACATCCGACGGCAGCTCTACCCGAACACCGATATCCACACGGGAGGATTCTGTCGGGATCTCCAGTTCCCTGCAGACCTGTTCAAGCCACTTGCTGCCGCTTCGTCCCACGGAAATGATACAGTTTGCGCAGGTTAAGGATCCCCCCTGATAAGCGACATCGTATCCGCCCGCAACGACACGGACCGATTCAACAGGCGTATCGAAATAGAAATCCACCCGCTCTTTCAGATATGCATACAGATTCCCCATTACCACATAATTGATGTCGGTTCCGAGATGACGAACGGAAGCATCTAACAGGTGCAGGTCATTTTCGATGCACAGTTTTTTGAATTTCGTTCCGGCCGTGGAGTACAGTTTTGTTCCCGCACCGCCGTAGCGCATATTGATCTCATCCACATAGTGCATCAGATCCAGCGTCTGCTGTCTGCCGAGGTATTGATACAGCGTACCGCCAAAATCATTGGTAATGTTGAATTTTCCGTCTGAGAAAGCCCCTGCGCCGCCGAAACCATTCATCACAGAACAACTTTTGCAGTTGATGCAGGATTTGATTTTCTCACCGTCGATGGGGCAGTGCCGTTTGTCCAGGGCATGCCCCGCCTCAACGACCGCTACTTTCAGTCCGGGATTCAGATTCACCAGTTCATAAGCGGAAAATACCCCTCCGGGACCGGCGCCGATAATAATGACATCGTAATTCATGTGTTTTCTCCAAAGGAACCTTTATTTTTTCTGAAACCGCCGGCGGTACTCCTTGGGTGTCGTATGATACACCCGGTCAAACTGCCGCCCAAAGGAACGCAGATCCGGAAAGCCTGCCTCCAGCGCAACCTCCAGGGTGCTCTTGCTGGTATGAAGCAGCAGTCTGCAGGCATGCGTCAGCCGGATGCTGTACAGGTATTCCTTAAATGTCAGTCCCAGTTTCTTCTTGAAGATCCGGGAAAGATGCTCGCAGGAAACATTATGCAGCTGGGCAATGTCTTTCAGAGTCAGCGGCTCCGTATAGTGGACATTGATATAGTGGATGATCTCCTGCAGATATGTCTCCTGCAGCGCCAGCCTGTTGAAGGAGGATGCTGCGCGGGGACGGCTGAAATATTTCATCAGCGTGTAGTAAATCATGCATATCAGGCCATGCAACTGCATCAGCTCATGGCTTACCTGATTTCCTTCCAGATTCTCCACCTTATCCTGATAATAGGCACGGCTGGAATCGTAAAGGCGCATCATCAGCTGTTTCAGTTCCGGTATCTTTTCCGGGCAGATGGATAGCTCAAATTCCATAGAATTCAAATCCGGGCATTTATTCTCCCAGAAGTCCATATCGGCAACCAGGATAATGCCTCTGTCATCACCAACGGAGTTCTCGCCCAAATAGTGCATCTGACCGCTGTTGACCAAAAACAGTTCCTCGTTTTGTACATCGATGCTCTGGTTGTCAATATATGCCCGGAACCCCCCCTGGAGGAAATAGCAGATCTCAACACTATTGTGCCAGTGTGCAGGAAGATGGGTATTTTCATCTTCTCTGAACAGGATTTTGCCGGGAATCTGAGGGTTATTCAGTTTTTCACTCAGGAACATCATAGTAAATGCCTCAAAACTTTCTGTATTATCGGTTAATCATAGTATACCCGAAATCTCCCATACGGGTGCCAAAACAGGGCATCGGTTGCCCGATACCCTGTTCTGTTAACAGTGAAAGCTTAATACTGCCAGCAGTTGTAACCGAAGGGCTGCACCTCGGGAGCACCTTCCATTTCAGATTCGTGCTTGCAGAATTCGATGTAGTCTGCATGGATGCGGACAATGTCGTCGCCTTCCAGCTGGGGAATCACGCGGCTTGCCTCGGTCAGGAAATGCATCTCATCGCGGCCCATAGCGCGGCCCTTCCTGGTGTGCAGATCATAGGCATAATCAGGAACCTCGGGTTTCTTGCCGTGCTCCCACTCCTTCATGATCTTGTTCTTGATGTTATCGGTGGTGCGCTCCTTCTTGCAGCGGCACAGATAACGGATCGCGTGCATGAAGAACATAGGCTGGTCGCCATCGGCATAGGGGAACTCCTGGGCCATCTTGAACAGGGTATAAACCTGCACAGGCGCATCAGAGTTGCCAAAACCAATATCCTCAACGGAGATGGCCAGCAGTCTGCGCCACATCTTCTCGTGGAACTGAGGACTGGTGATGTACATCTCATAAGCAGCGGCCAGAGCATTCTCCTCAATGCCCCGGCGAATGGACTTCTGGAGCATGGAAATCAGTTCGTCGCCGGGAATGCCGTTGCGGGAGACAATATTGGACCAGGGATCATAGGACATAAAGTCTTTTGCCATTGTAGTTTCCTCCCTTTTGCCGTTTACTGAAGCAGGGCGATCAGAGCCTCCAGCTCAGTGCGCACATCAGCACCGTTGTTCAGGATGTTATCCATTGCAATGACAACATAGTCATGCAGACCACTGGAGGTGTAGGTGTCGGTGACGAAGCCGGGGTAGGTATAGAAGTAATCCTGCTGCACGACACCAGCCAGCTGAGCGGGAGCGGCATTGTTCAGGAACTCTTCGCTGGCAGCGACGGACTTCAGGAAGGGCAGACGGGACTCACCGGAGTTGATCATCTGGCAGGCCTCATAGGACTGCAGGTAACGGACGAACATCCAGGATGCCCAGCGGGTCTCCAGGTCGCCGGTGTTGTCCAGAATGGAAACCAGGAAGCCTTCACAGTAGTCGGCCTTGACACCATCCTCGAACTGGGGCACGGGAGCGCAGGACCACTCGAAGGAGTTGTCTTCGGGAATCTTCATGTTAATGAACTCACCTTCGTTGCCGGAGCTGATGTACAGCTGAACCTGCTGGTTGGCGAAGGGGCCGGAGAAGAAGAAGTCCTCACCGGGGGTACGGATGATGCCCTTCTGGACCATGCTCTGGTACCAGGAAATGACTTCGGTGGTTGCGTCCAGGTCGTTGGCGAAGAGCAGGTTGCCTTCACGGTCGGTGTAGCCGATGCCCTTCTGCTCAACCAGGGTGGAGAAGCACTTAACACCTTCGTCCCAGCCTGCTGCGGGCTTGCCGGTGATCTCGCTGATGGTGGTGCAGACTTCCTCGAACTCTGCCCAGGTAGTGGGAACGGTCAGGTTGTTGGCTTCGAAGAAGTCAACGTTGTAGTAAATGACTTCGCCGGCAACATACACAGGCAGGCTGTAGTAGCCTTCCACAGGATAGCTGCAGCTGTCCTCAATGTAAACGTCGTAATAGTCGGTCAGATCCAGGCCATAGTTTTCGCTCTCAATGTAGGGAGTCATATCAACAACACAGCCGGCTTCCAGCCAGTCGACGACGCAGGCAGCCTCGGTCAGAGTGACGTTGGGCATGTTGCCTGCCTTAATGGATGCGGTGACAGCGTTTTCGCAGTCAGGCATTTCGCCCTTTGCAAAAACCTCAACGGTGATGCCCATTTCAGCGCCGATGCCGGTGTTGAAGTTGTCAACGATCTCGTTCAGGGTCTTCTGCATATTTTCCTGAACGATGCCGTGCCAGAAGGAAATGGTGATGGGCTCAGTCAGCTCCACTTCCACGCTGGCGGGGTCTGCAGGGACCTCGGGGGCTGCATTGTTTTCGGGCTGCTCACCGCCGCAAGCCACCAGGCTCAGCAGCATGCACACTGCCAGAAGAATGCTAAATAACTTTTTCATAATGTACCTCCTGATATGTTTGTTATTTTAAGGGTTATCAACCCTTGGTTCCGCCGGATGCGACGCCTTCCATAATCTTCTTGTGGAAGATGATATAGAAGACGACCATAGGAATCAAAACGATGCAGGCTGCTGCCATCTGATTGTGCAGATTCGAGCTGGATGCCTGACGGAATCGCAGCAGACCCACAGACAGAAGCGTATGCTCATCGGACATTGTCACGATCAGCGGCCACATAAAGGAATTCCAGGCCGTGATGAAGGTCAGAATGGCCACAGTGACAATGGCATTGACATTCATGGGGATGACGACCTTGATCAGATATTTCAGATTGCTGCAGCCGTCGACCTTTGCAGCCTTGAACAGGGACGGCGGTGTCTGCAGGAAGTATTCCTGCAGCATGAAGATGTAAAATCCGTTTGCCACAGTAGGCAGCACGATGCCGGAGAAGCTGTCCAGCATACCCAGCTTGCTGCAGGTGACGTAATTCTGAATGATCAGGATCTCATTGGGAACCATCATGGTCAGCATGAACAGATAGAAGCAGAGGTTATGGCCGGGGAAGGAATAGATGCTGAAGGCATAAGCGCCCAGGATGGACAGCACCAGCGTCACCACCACACTGAGGATGCCAACCCAGATGGTATTGCGGAAGAACATTCCGAAGGGAACCAGGTTCCAGGAATACTCATAGTTGACCCACTGAGGATCGGAAGGCATCCACTGAGGCGGGATTGAGATGGCTTCCGGAAGGGTCTTCAGGGAAGTCAGCAGCATCCAGATAAAGGGGAACATCATCACCAGAGCGCCGATGGTCAGGACCACATACTTGACTGCCGTCAGGGTGATGCTTCCGGAATCCCGGATCTGCCGGTCATTTGCGTTTTTCTTGCTCATCTTGCTCCCTCCTTATACATAGTGGACGAACTTCTTGGAGACAACACGCTGCACCACTGTGATGAGGATAATCACGATCAGGAACAGAATTGCTGCCGCAGCGGCATAATTGACCTTGCCCTGATCGTAGAACATCCAGTAGATGTAATACATGATGGTAATTGCCGCATTACCAGTACCAGCAGCGCCGCCGGCATAGGAAACGAACATGGCGTAGACTTCGTTGAACGTACGGGCCACATAGATCACAGAAACCAGGATCACCATCCAGATGGTGGGGCTCAGCAGAGGCAGCGTGATGCGGAAGAGCGTCTTTGCGGGGGATGCGCCGTCAATTCTCGCAGCCTGATAAACCTGCTTATTGATCTTCTGAAGGCCTGCCAGGAACAGCAGAATCTTAAAGGCCAGACCGTTCCAGATCGAGAAGATCGAAAGGGTCACGATCATCAGATCCGGGTCCGTCAGCCACTTCTGAGGCGGGATGCCCAGAAATTCCAGGAAATAGTTGATATATCCGTAGTCCGAATGGAACAGCCACAGAAAAGCCATACCAATGGCGATGGTGGAAGTAACATAGGGCAGGAAATAGACAGTCTGGAAAAAGCCCTGCAGTTTCTTGATGGAATTGATCAGCAGTGCCGCACCCAGTGCAATCACCAGCGTAATGGGCAGTGCGATCAGCAGCAGGATCAGTGTATTTTTGCAGGCCATCCAGAACGTCGGATCCTTCAGGACCCAGATGAAAGAGGACATACCAAAGCCGGTGCCGGTATTGGTGATGTAAATGTACTTCTGATAGAATGCCGTGCGGAGCACCATAACCAGAGGATAGAGGGTAAACAGCAGCAGCAGAGCCATGGCAGGCAGAATGTAGGCATATGCCCAGGCGCTGCGTACCCGGAGGGTACCGTCAGACATCTCAACCAGCCTGTACTTGGGCTGCTTCTCCTTTTTGGCGGTTTTCACTTTTTCCATAGTGCATCCTCCTTACAGGCGGACGCCCGTCTCAGGATGGAACAGATAGCAGCGCTTCTCCAGCAGCCGCAGGCCGATTTCCTGTCCGGAACGCACATATTCTTCCGCGTTCAGGATCGCACGGATCCGGTTCTTTCCCAGCGCAAAGGATACCACCTGATCCTGTCCGCGCATTTCCACATCAGTCAGCTTAACGCCGATGTCGCCGCCCACGGCCCATGCCTCAGGACGGATACCCATCTTTGCAGCGCCGCAGTAATCCGTATGGTAAGGCAGCTTCATGCCGTTATCCAGCACAGCGAAGCCGTCCTTCACCTGAACATCCACATAGGAAATGGGAGGATTGCCCATAAAGGAAGCAACAAAGTCGTTGGAAGGATTCAGATACATTTCGTGAGGATCCGCGATCTGCTGCACCACACCATGCTTCATCAGAACGATCTCGTCCGTGATACTCATGGCCTCTTCCTGGTCATGGGTAACAAAGATGGTGGTAACCTTGGACTCCTGCTGAATGCGGCGGATCTCGGTACGCATTTCCATACGCAGGCGGGCATCCAGGTTACTCAGAGGCTCGTCCAGCAGCAGGACATCAGGCTTCTTGACCAACGCGCGGGCGATAGCCACACGCTGCTGCTGACCGCCGGACAGCTGACCGGGTTTGCGGTCCAGCATATTTTCGATCTGCACCAGCTTGGCGATCTCTTCGACCATTTCATTTCTCTTCTGACGGGTGTACTTCTTGCCCGTTTCAGGGTCCTTCATATTGGACAGAGGGAACGCAATGTTTTCCCGAAGGGTCATGTGGGGATACAGTGCGTAGTTCTGGAAAACCAGGCCGATGTTCCGCTTTTCAGGCATCCAGGTCGTAACATCCTGATCGCCAAAAATGATCTGTCCCTCTGTTGCGCTTTCCAGACCTGCAATCATATACAGCGTGGTGGATTTGCCGCAGCCGCTGGGGCCCAGAAGGCCTGTCAGCTTTCCATCCTGAAAGGTAATGTTGATTTGATCGACAGCAGTGGTCTTGCCAAACCGCTTCGTCAGATTGTTTACACGGACTTCCATATTGCACATCTCCTTTTGGGTTTATCTGCCTGTATTATAAATCAAGTTTCGCTGCATTTCTCCACCATTATTGACTTGTTACTTACAGAAGTTGACTTTATATATCAATTATTGCTTTATTCTCCGCAGCCCGTTCCCCAACTGTGAACCACCCGCCGGAGCATCAAAAAAGGTCCGGCGGAACATCCGCCGGACCTTTTTGCTCTAAATTATGCGTCACATTGCTTCCAGAATCACAAAGCAAACCACCAGGATCACGATGCAGACAGCGCATGCCGCCAGATTCATCAGCGGCTCCGCCGCCACCGTCTTTACCAGCTGAGCCTTTCCGTTTCTGACGTAAAACTGATAGGTTCCTCCCTCACTTACCTTGTGATCGCGCTCACCCGCAACCAGTTCCTGATAGGCCGCGGAAGACCGTCCCGATTCGTCATCAACTGTCACTGCGAAGGTATACATGGTCTGGTTTTTTCTGCCTCTGTACTCACACTCTGTATTCGTCAGCGCACCGACCACACCCTCGCATTTTTTCGCGCTTACCTGCAGATACAGCAGTTTGATCAGCGCAATCACAAACTTCACGAAACTGATCATCGCGAACAACATCGCCGCCTGTGCCATTTTTCAAATCCCCTTTTCTTTCTGAAATATCCCGTCTATCATATCAGCGCTGCCGGTACCTGTCAACTGGAACCTGCGGTGTGTTTTCCGGCAAAAACTCCCCGGAGCAGTCTGTGACCGCTCCGGGGATCGCTGTATGGTTTTACTTCAGAGCGCGGTACAGGAAGGTGACAACCTGTGCGCGGCTGCAGGGCGTGTTGACGCCGAAGACGGTTTCACTCAGGCCCGTGGTAATGCCGTTCTCAACTGCCCACAGAATCGCCTCAGTATAGAACTGCTCGTACGCAACATCTTCGAAGCGGCTCTCGGAATCGGTGGATTCGGGACAGCCGGCATAGCGCCACAGGAAGGTAACGACCTGTGCGCGGCTGCAAATCTCATTGACACCGAAGGTGGCTTCATCAAGGCCGGTTGTGATTCCTTCTTCCACTGCCCACACGACAGCCTTGGAATAAAACTGATCTCTCTCCACGTCCGTGAAGCTGCAGGTCTGTGCCGCAGGTTCGGGACAGCCGGCTGCGCGCCACAGGAAGGTAACGATCTGAGCGCGGGTGCAGTCTTCATCCACGCCGAAGATGGTATCACTCAGGCCAGTGGTGATCTTCTGATCCACTGCCCACAGAACAGGCTCGGTGTAATACTCGCCGCTCAGTACATCGGTGAACGGATTATTGGAGTACTCGGAGCGCTCCTTTACGATATAGGAAGGAGCGTAAGCAGGCGCCAGAGCAGCCTTGTTGACGGTGGCTTCCACCACATCTTCTTCGGGCACCAGGATCAGGCCGGACATGGCGGGAATGGTGATGGAAGAAGTACCGCCGGGATACTTGGTACCGGTGATCACATCCACCAGCGTCTGCGCGACGCTGAACGATATGCTCACATCGCTGGAAGCGTTGTTGGCAAGGACACTGATGCGGGTATTCTCATCGCTGCGGATATAGCCCAGCAGATTGGCGTGATCCAGGTCCATGGGTTCCACCGTGCCGGTTCTCAGAGCGGGGTAAGCCTCGCGGATGGCTGCCAGAGATGCATACCACTCGACCAGTTCCTGACTGCCCTTGCCCCATGCAAATGCGCGGCGGTCATCAGGATCATCAGCGCCAACCATGCCGATCTCGTCGCCATAGTAGATGGTGGGAGCGCCGGCATAGGTGAACTGCAGGAATGCCACCAGATACTGGCGGTCCTTTGCCAGCTGGGAAGTGGATTCGTAAGTGGGGAATGCGGCGCTGATGCTCTTGTCGGCACGGTCGTCGCCGATGCCGTCCAGATAGCTCAGGAGGCGGGTGGTGTCATGGGAACCCACCAGGTTCATCATGGCATAAAATGCTTCCTCGGGATAACGCTCGCGGATCTTCTCCATAGCCTTGGCGGTATCGCCGGAAGCAGCACCCATGGCATAGGAGGTGACAGCATTGCGGAACTGGTAGTTCATGACGGAGTCATACATATCACCCATCAGATACTTGGTCGCATCGTCCCAGATCTCGCCGATGATGACAGCGTCGGAATCCAGAGCCTTGACGGAAGCGCGGAACTTCTGCCAGGTCTCGTCAGAAACTTCGTTGGCCACGTCCAGACGCCAGCCGTTGTTGCCCTTGGCGATCCAGTACTGGGTCACGCTGTCGTTTGCGTTGTTGTAAATGATCTCCTCCGCCCAGTTGCCGGTCTGGTACTCAGAACCGTTGGTGGAGTAGACAACGGGCATGGAGTCATAGCCCCACCAGCCCTCGTAGGCATAAACTTCCTTGCCGGCGCGCAGACCCACATGGTCAACAGTGCCTTCCATGGTTGCGGAAGAGACGGCGAACCACTCAGTGTAGGAATAGTCGGTGATGCCGTAGTTGTCGCCGAAGTATGCCTTGGCAGCAGTCTCAGCGGCATCCTGCTCAGCACCGTTTTCGCTCATATAGTCATAGACATATGCCCAGTAGGGATAAGCGCCGATCTTTTCGGAGGTGCCCAGGAATCTGTAGTAGCGGTCAAAATACACGGAATCATCAGAAACGTGGTTGAACACGCCGTCCAGGATGATGTGCATATCGTTGGCCTGCGCAGCAGCGACCAACTGCTCAAAGTCGCCCAGAGTACCCAGGATGGGGTCAATCTCGGTATAATCCACTGCATCATAGCGGTGGTTGGAGATGGACCAGAACACAGGGTTCAGATAAATCACGTTAACGCCCAGCGCCTTCAGATAGTCGATACGCTCAGTGATGCCCTCCAGGTCACCGCCGTAGATCTCGTTGGACCATTCGCCGTCGCCGTAGTAAGCGCCGGTGGCCTTGTAGGTGGTTTCATCCAGCAGGCCTTCCTGCTCAGGGTTCTCGGGGATTGCGTACCAGTCGGTGATGTACTCGTAGTCCACTTCACCGCGGGCCCAGGTCTGCGCCTGGTTGTTGCCCTCATTTCCGTCGAAGAAACGGTCGGGGAAGATCTGATATACGACTGCATTCTTCATCCAGTCGGGAGTCTCGTAACCTGCCTGGTAGACGACCAGATCATAGGGAATCACATCCGTCAGATCGCAGCTCCTGCCTTCGCCATAGTAACCGTCATCATCGCCATAGACGCTGACGGCAGAGCCGTTGGACATAACGAAGTAGTAGTCATACTCGCCCATGCTGTCGATGACGGTGGTGCAGGTCCACAGACCGCTTTCGGCATTTTTCTCCATGGGAACGGAGGCGATGCCCTTGATCACCAGGACAGCGGAGGTGATGTCGTCTCCGGTGGCGATGGAGAAGGCCACTTCCTCGCCGGTTGCCACAGCGCCGAAGGGAGCCTTGTAGGCTTCATCCTGAGAGTTGTAGTAGATGGAAGCGGTGTCTACGGGCATATTGGCGCCGTTGTGATAGAAGATACCGGTGACAGGATCGATGTAGAAGGTGACATCCTTGTCCTCTTCCAGTACAAATTCCGCGAATGCATATTCCTTGCCGTCGCAGGTAATGACCACATCGGAATAGGTGCCGGCCTTCATGGCGGCAGTGCCGCTGTAGATGCCGGTCAGGGCCTTGTCAGTCATCTCAGTAGTCTCCAGACCGGTGCCGGCAACGGATGCTTCCACGAACTTGTAGGTCACGCTGGTGACGGAGTTATGGCTGTTGTCGTTGTAGTAAACGGTAACATCCATGGTCTTGGGAACGGGAACCGCATAGTTTGCGCCGTCCTGCTCGCCGCCGACGCCGTAGTTTTCCGTCCAGGAACCGTTTACGGCAATCTTGTACTCGTAATTGGCAGCGGGCACATTCTCGAAGGTATAGACATACAGACCCAGAGCCTCATCATAGGTCATCTGGTTGGAACCTGCATCCCAGCTGGGGCCGGGGAAGGTGCCGGGGACATAGATTCTGCGGTTGGGATCGCTCCAACCTTCGGGAGCGGTGGAGGAGACATCGCTGCCCGCGACCCACAGCTCGGTGTTGAAGTTCAGGTCGCCGGTCCACAGGTCGCCGGTCTGGCTTCCGCTGCCGTTATTGAAGATGAAGTTGAAGCCGGTGCTGGTATCCTTGGAAATGGTCAGGTCGTACCAGCCGGCATTGGCCTCATTCAGGCTGATCTCAGCGCCAGGCCAGGTATTGAAGGCTTCATAGCCGGGGATCGCGGAACTGTTGTTGAACGGATCCCAGACGTAGGCATTGACTTTGCTCCAGTTTTCCGCATTCTTGAAATGGATCACGGTGGTATAGCCAGGCTTCTCAGTGTAGACGGTGTTGTCCACGACCCACAGCTCGGTACTACCGCTGATCTCGCCGGTGGTCAGGTCGCTGGTCTGGCCGCCGGTGCCGTTAAAGATGAAGTTGAACTGCTTCTCAGTTTCAACCACCATATCGTACCAGCCGTCGCCGTCCGCATCGCTGACGGGCTTGCCGGGCCAGGCGTTATAGTCGCCGTAGCCGGAGACTGCACCGCCGCTGGTGCTCCAGAGGTAAACGTTGATGCTGTCGCCCCAGCCTGCAGGTTTCATGAAGTGCAGGGTCACGGCCGTGGGAGCTGCCCAGTCCTCGGGTGCAGTGCTGCTGACCGCGCCGCCGGTGACCCACAGCTCCACGTTGCCGGACAGCGCGCCGGTGGACAGGTCTGCAGTCTGAGCGCCGTTGCCGTTATTATTGAAGATAAAGCCGCAGCCGTTGGCATCGGTGGTCACGACCGCATCATACCAGCCGGAATTGTCTTCGTTTGCAGCAGCAGGAGTACCGGGCCAATCGCCCAGCAGAGCGCCGCCGTCATTCCACGCGTAGGCGCAGACTTCCGCCCAGTTTTCGGTATTGTGATAATGGATGGTAGCGGTGTAGGAAACCTCATCCTCCCCACCACCCTCGTCGCCGGAATCGGCCTTGGTGTAGCTCAGGGTCAGCGTGCCGTCATCATTGACAACCAGCGTGAAGGTCAGTTCCACATTGCCGGGAACGAACATCTTCTCGGAGGTGCCCTCATTGGTATTCTTCAGAGTGACGGAGGTATCCGCACAGTAGGACTCTGCCATATACCAGTTGGCATTGTCGCCGGTCTTGACGAACACATAGCTGTCCTTGGTAAAGGTGGCGACCAGAATGCCGTCCACGAACTTATACTCGCCCAGGTTGGCATAATCGGCCTCGCAGCCGTAATCCGCGCCATTGATATAGCCGATCAGATAGTAATCCACGGCAGGTTCCTCTTGCGCATTGGCGTAGCTCAGCGTCAGGGAACCATCGTCATTGACTGCCAGGGTGAAGGTCAGTTCCACATTGCCGGGAACGAACATCTTCTCGGAGGTGCCCTCATTGGTATTCTTCAGAGTGACGGAGGTATCCGTGCAATAGGACTCTGCCATATACCAGTTGGCATTGTCGGTGGTCTTTACAAAGACATAGCTGTCCTGCGTAAAGGTGACTGTCAGCTTGCCGTCCACAAAGCGGTAATCGCCGGGGTTGGCATAGTCACCCTCACAGCCGTGGTCCGCGCCGTTGATGAAGCCGATCAGACTGTATTCGGTTTCCTCAGCCGCCTGGACAAGGGATGCCGCGGGCACCAGGCTCAGCAGCATAAACAACGCCAGCGCCAGGCTCAACACCCGCTTGAAAAGATTGCCGCACTGCAGCTTCTTCTCCATTTGTATCCTTCCTTTCATATCGTCACGATTTGCGCACTGCGCAGTTTCATTATAATTGAAACGTTTCCAGTTTACAATTGTGACTCCGCATAAAATTGGAAGAACGATACTGAGCATTATGACGGACGGATTCGCACAGTATCAAAAAAGCCGCTGCATCGCAGCGGCTTTTCGCATTACAGGATACTCACGGTCTTCTCCACTTCATCCCGGGGTGTGCTGGAGATATAGTTGATGAAGCTCTGGACCACATCCCGGTCCATGTCTCCCTGCAGGGGCATGATCCGGGTCATGTCCTCCGGATCATAGCGGGCGGCGGAAAGACGGGGAGGCTTTCCGGAATCCAGATCATCGGGCGTAAAGAGAATATAATTGGCCTTCGTCTCCTCGGAGAAAAAGGTAAACAGCACCTGCATGGTGATATCCCCCTCGGGGGTATGCATCACAAAGCTCATTTCCTGCTGGTCCATGTGGAACACTCCTTGTTTTTCTTTTCAGAATACCACAGCTGCACGGAAAATCAAGCACTTCTTCCAATTCCCCTCTGCCTTGCGAATAATCCTTGCTTTTCCCCGCCGCATCGGCTATAATTAACTCGGAAATCATGACCTGTCGGGTCCCCCGGCGGCAAGGAGGAACTTATGGAAAACGAAAACATCGAACTGTACGAGGAAGAGACCAGCATCCTGACTCTGACCGATGAAAACGGCCAGGACGTGGATTTTGAGTATCTGGACTGCATCGACTATCAGGGCAAGGAATACCTGGTCCTGATGCCCGCGGAAGAGATCTCCACCGAGATCGTCATTCTGGAGGTCGAGCCTGTCGACGACGAAAACGAGAACTATCTGAGCGTCCAGGACGAGGACACCCTCAATGCCGTTTACGAGATCTTCAAGGAAAAGTATCAGGATGTCCTGACTTTCGAGGACTGATCCATCACAGCGCAGACAAACAGCACCGTCTTCAATCTTCAGACGGTGCTGTTTCTTTTTCAATTCATGCTCTCTCATTTTGCCGCCTTGCAGTCCCGGCGGCGCAGCAGAAGAAATCCCGCAATTCCGGCAATCATCACCAGAAGCCAGAACCAGGTATTTCCCCCCGGGGATGACGTCACAAAAACCGCCGTGGGACCATCGGCACCGCCGATGATCCCGATGCTGGCCGCCTCGTTTTGAGTCATGCCCGTCAGCATATGGGTGATGAGGACTCCGCAAAGCATCCGGAGCAGCGCAAGTAGCGCAATTGCCAGAAACACAAACCGCCACGGATTGCCGCGGCAGGCAAACTCCTTCATCTGTTCATTCAGATCCGCCGCTGCCTTTTCCGCAGATCCCAGCTCACCATAGATCTCCTCATCGGTCAAACCGGCTTCCCGACGGGCTGCGACGGATGTCATCAGGTCCGTCATGACCCGTTTCTTCACATCCCGCGGCAGATTCAGCTTCCGCTCAATGGAACTCATGTAACGTTTCATCTTTTTCTGCGCTTCGGTCATCATGATTCATTTCCTCCTTCGTAAAAGCTGTCCACCGTTTTTTTGAATTCCACCCAGATCAGCTGCCGGCGCAGCCGCGCCTGCCGTCCCCGGTCTGTGGCAGAGTAGATCTTCTTGGGTGCGGCGCGTCCTTCACCCTGAGACCAGCGGGATTCGATCAGGCCGTCGTCCTCCAGCCGGTATAGTATGGGATAGAGCGTTCCCTCTTTCAGCTGAAACAACCCCTCGGACCCTTCCTTCAGCCGCTGCAAAAGCTCATAACCGTAGGTTGCCTTCCGGCAGACCAGCTCCAGCACCAGCATTTCCAGCACGCCTTTTTTCAGCTGCTGCGCCAACCGATCCTCCATAGCACGCCTCCATATCTCTAGGTATTTAGTAATGCTAAGTATACAGCAGTACACACAGTTTGTCAATCCACATTTCCGCCGCATCTGCCCGGAGCCTCAAATCCGTGAATAGTCGCGGGAAGCTGAGACAAATCATTGACTTTTCTTATGTTTTATGAAATAATGTATAGGTTAAAATTATAGAAACAAGAGAGGGAAATACCATCATGACCCAATCCAGAACTCATAACTGCGGCGAGCTGCGCATCGCAGACGCAGGCAAGAAGGTTACCATTGTCGGCTGGCTGGAAAACATCCGCGAAGTCGGCTCCAATTTCGCATTCCTGGTCGTCCGTGATTTCTACGGCACCACCCAGGTGGTCGTCGAGACCGAAGAGATGATGCAGATCGTCAAGCCCATCACCAAGGAGTCCACCATCTCCGTCGAGGGCACCGTCCGCGAGCGCGAAAGCAAGAATGCCAAGCAGGCTACCGGCGACATCGAAGTTGTGCCCGAGAAGATCACCGTCCTCGGCAAGTGCCGTCATTCCCAGCTGCCCTTCGAGATCAACAAGTCCAAGGATGCTGATGAGAATGTCCGCCTGAAGTACCGCTATCTGGACCTGCGTAATCCCGCCGTCAAGTCCAATATCGTGCTGCGCTGCCAGGTTGTTGCCGAGCTGCGCCGCCTGATGACCGAAAAGGGCTTCCTGGAGATCACCACCCCCATTCTGACCGCTTCCTCCCCCGAGGGCGCCCGTGACTACCTGGTTCCCGCCCGTAACCACCCCGGCAAGTTCTATGCTCTGCCCCAGGCTCCCCAGCAGTTCAAGCAGCTGCTGATGACCTCCGGCTTCGACAAGTATTTCCAGATTGCTCCCTGCTTCCGTGATGAGGACGCCCGTGCCGACCGCACCCCAGGCGAATTCTATCAGATGGACATGGAGATGGCATTCGCCACCCAGAACGACGTACTGACCACCTTGGAAGAAGTGCTGGTTCCCGTCTTCGAGAAGTTCGGCAAGTACAGCCGCATCTCCCAGGCTCCCTTCCGCCACATCCCCTTCAACGAGGCCATGGAGCGCTACGGTTCCGACAAGCCCGACCTGCGTATCGATCTGGAGGTCCAGGACATCACCGCAGAGGTCCAGGGCTGCGGCTTCGGCCCCTTCGAGAACGCAACCGTCAAGGCCGTCGTTGTTGACAACTTCACCCAGGCCCGCAAGTGGATCGACAAGCTGCTCGTGGACGTGGAAGTTCAGACCGGCAACAAGGCCTGCTGGGTCAAGGTCGACGATCAGGGCAACCTGACCGGCGGTGTCTCCAAGTTCCTTGCCAATTGCAAGGATGCCCTGACCGGGAAGCTCTCCCTGAAGCCCGGCAGCTTTGTCTGCATGGCCGCCGGTAAGAAGCTGGCCGCCCAGAAGACCGCCGGCGTCATCCGTACCATGCTGGGCAAGCGCGTTCCCGGCCACTTCGACGAAGAGCAGTACGCACTGTGCTGGATCGTTGACTTCCCCATGTACGAAATGGGCGAGGAGTCCGGCGAGCTGGAATTCTGCCACAATCCCTTCTCCATGCCCCAGGGCGGTATGCAGGCTCTGCTGGACGCCGAGGGCAATACCGAAAAGCTGCTGGCCATCAATGCTGACCAGTACGACCTGGTCGTCAACGGCTACGAGTCCGCTTCCGGTGCCGTCCGTAACCACGATCCCGAGATCATGGTCAAGGCCTTTGAGATGGTTGGTCTGGGCGAAGAGGATGTCAAGGCCAAGTTCCCTGCCATGTACAACGCCTTCACCTACGGCGCACCTCCCCATGCCGGTGCCGCTCCCGGTGTTGACCGTCTGATCATGCTGCTGACCGGCGAGGAAAGCATCCGCGAAGTCATCACCTTCCCCATGAACAAGAACGCACAGGACCTGATGATGGACGCTCCCACCACTGTTTCCCAGAAGCAGCTGGACGACGTGCATATCGCCATCGCCATCAAGGAAAAGGAATAATTTCTGCTGCTATGCGCCCCGCCGTTTGGCGGGGCGCTTTTCCCGGCAAAAGAAAACGCCCCTTGCGGAGCGGTGGTATATCCAAAAAGAGAAGCAACCCTTGACTGATCAGTTCATCACGCTGAAAAGTCAAGGGTTACTTCATTGAATTTTTGGTATCTAACATCGCTGGTTAACCTCTCTTTCTACAGGATCGACTCCGGCTTTCATCTGACAAATTTGTACACTTTTTAGGAGGTTGAAAAGAAATGATAAGCCGTCATCTTGAAGATTTACCTGTACATTGGTATCACCTCTTTGTAGCTTTATAATACCCTCCCGTGTTCCGGTTTTCAAGATGGGATAATCCACAAGAAAGTTCTTCTATTCTGGTGCAAACAGCAGAAATAAAGATCATTCTCCAAACAAAGATTGACAGGAAATGTAAGCCGTGTTATTATGAATATGTTGGGGTGGTCTACGGCTGCTCCAACTTTTTGCTATTTCGGTGGACTTTCCGGAACGGCTGTGCTACCATAAAAGCACATTTATCCCATCTGATCCGAGGAGGAAAAAACGATGCGCAAACGAATCCTGTCTTTGCTGCTGGTGCTGTGCCTGATGCTCTGCTGCTCTCCAGCGGCCGCCGCAGCCGGACAAACCGACGGTGCCTGCGGCGAAAACCTGCTCTGGAGCTTCCATGAAGCCACCGGAAAACTGACCATCTCCGGCACCGGTCCTATGGATGATTTCGACCTGTCTGCCAATCCCCCTCCCTGGTATTCTTTTGCATCGCAGATCACATCCGTGGAGATCGGCGGCGGAGTCAGTGCACTGGGACAGCGGGCATTCTGCGACTGCACTGCACTGACGCAGATCACGATCCCCGAAAGCGTCACAATCATTCCGCGTTCTCTCTTTACCGGCTGCACAGCGCTGACCGGCATACAGCTGCACGACGGCATTACTCTGATCGAATCTCAGGCCTTCAGCTACTGCACCGGTCTGGAAACCATTGACCTTCCTGCCGGTCTGACTGAGATTGGCAGCGCTGCCTTCTCCAACTGCTCCGCCCTGAAATCCATCGTGATCCCCGAAGGCGTTACTTCCATGGGCTGCGATATGTTTACCGCCTGCTATGCACTGGAATCTGTGCACTTGCCCGACACTCTCACAGACCTGGACTACGGCGCCTTCCTGCGCTGCTCCAGCCTGACCGATGTCAGGCTGCCCGCCGGTATGACGCAGATCCCCTTTGAGACATTCATGTACTGCACCGCGCTGACTTCTCTGAAAATCCCCGAAACTGTCACCCATATCGGAACCTACGCTTTCCGCTCCTGCACCAAGCTCACCGATATCAACATTCCCGCGGGTGTTACCGAAATCGGCCAAAGCGCCTTTGAAGACTGTCCTATTACCTGCCTTACCATCCCCGGCGGTGTCGGGGTCATCTCCAAGGAAGCCTTCCGCGGATGCCGAAGCCTGGAAGAACTGACGCTGGAGGAGGGCATTCGTGTCATCGCAGAAGGTGCGTTTCGTGCATCCGCGTTGACGCAGCTTCATATTCCCGGGTCCGTCACCGAGATCTGCGCAGATGCCTTCTCCTATTCCGACCGCATCAGCAGGATCTCATTCTCCGGAAACGCTCCGGTGATCGCTGACAATGCCTTCTCCTCCATCACCGCAACAGTTTACTATCCCGCAGGCAATGAGACCTGGACTTCCGATGTGATGCGCAGCTACGGCGGAATCCTCACCTGGGTCCCCAGGGCAGTTTTCCGGGATGTGGTTACCGGAGCATACTATGATGCCCCTGTTATGTGGGCCGTGGAAAACGGCATTACCACCGGTCTGTCTTCCAACCGTTTCGGTGTCGATGATCCCTGCACCCGTGCCCAGGTGGTCACCTTCCTGTGGCGCGCCGCCGGATCACCCGAGCCTGCCTCCGGAAGCAATCCCTTCCGGGATGTGGAACCCGATCAGTTCTACACCAAAGCCGTCCTCTGGGCGGTGGAACAGGGCATTACCACCGGCCTGACCGGCGACACCTTCGGTGTCAACGATCCCTGCAGCCGCGCTCAGGTCGTCACCTTCCTTTTCCGGTATGCGGGCAGCGATGCATCCCGAACCGCTGCCGTCTGTTTTGAAGATGTTCTGCCCGGACAATTCTACTCCGACCCAGTCCGCTGGGCCGTGGAAAACGGCATCACCACCGGCCTGAGTCCGACTGTTTTCGGAGTTCATAACCCCTGCAGCCGCGCTCAGGTCGTCACCTTCCTGTATCGTCTGGCCGGCGATCAATCCCCATAATCCGGAGGTTCCCAACATGTACGATTTTCTGATCCGGACCGCCACACCGGCGGACCTCGAAATCATCGCCCGGGTGGAAGCGGAATGTTTCCCCCCTGCGGAAGCTGCCGGCGAATCGGAATTCCGCCAGCGGCTGTCCCATTACGCCGATCATTTCTGGCTGATGTTCGAAGGAGACCGGCTGATCTCCTTCGTGGATGGCTTTGTGACGGATCTTCCTGATCTGACGGACGAAATGTATGCCGACGCAAGTCTGCATGATGCGCATGGAGCCTGGCAGATGATCTTCGGCGTCAACACCATCCCCTCACACCGGGGCCATGGCTATGCAGGGCAGCTGATCCGCCGGGCCATCGCCGATGCGGATGCCCAGGGCCGGAAAGGTCTTGTCCTGACCTGCAAAGAGGCTCTGATCCCCTATTACGCGAAATTCGGTTTCGCGGACGAAGGTATTTCCGGCTCCACCCACGGCGGTGTTCTCTGGCACCAGATGCGTTTGACGTTCCGCTGAAAAGAGAAAACGGGAGCAGCAAGACTGCTCCCGTTTTGTTATCTGCAAAGGCCCAGATGAAACAGACCCATCACACCGGGTCCCGTATGGGCACCCAGGATGGGGCCTACAAAGCCGGTCAGAATATGCTTCACACCATATTCCTCCCGCAGGATCCGTTCCAGCACCGTCTCGTCTGAAAAGTGATTGTGACATTCTCCGTTCCACATGACCGTCAGCGGTACGCATGTCACGTTCAGTTCTTTATACACCCATCTGTAAAATTGCAGCAGGAATCGGTATTGAATGTTGAATTATCATCATACACCCGCATATGCCCAAATGTCACACTCTTTTGAAGAGAACCGACCCCCATTTTGGTAGAAACCGGGACTCTACCGGCAGTAGAATTCCCAAAAATCCCCGGTATTCCCGCAAAATGCCCATCCCCTCTTTTCAACTCCGACCCGCCGTGCTATAATAATGGGCAACAATCAACACCGGAGGCACATATGTTATTAACCGCGGAGCATCTTTCCATCAACTTCGGCAGCCGCCAGCTGCTGACGGATGTAAATTTCTATCTGAACGAAGGCGACAAGGTGGGCGTCATCGGCATCAACGGCACCGGCAAATCCACCTTTCTGAAGGTCCTGGCGGGCGTCATTGAAGCTGACGAGGGACGGATCATCCGAAATCCCAATGTTCAGATCAGCTACCTGTCCCAGAATCCCGTGATGGACGACAGCGCCACCGTATTGGAGCAGGTGTTCCTCCATTTCCCGGCGGAATTCCGGGAGCTGAATGAATATGAGGCAAAGTCCATGCTGACAAAGCTGGGATTCACAGATTTCTCCCAGAAGGTGGGAACCCTCTCCGGCGGACAGCGCAAGCGGGTGGCATTGGTTGCCGCTCTGGTCCACCCGGCGGATATCCTGGTGCTGGATGAACCGACGAACCACCTGGACAGCGAAATGGTCGCATGGCTGGAAGAGTGGCTGCGTTCCTTCCGGGGCGGTCTTGTGATGGTTACCCACGACCGCTACTTCCTGGAGCGGGTGGTAAATCACATCACCGAGCTGTCCCGGGGCAAGCTCTACCATTATGAGGCGAATTATTCCAAATATCTGGAGCTGAAGGAACTGCGGGCAGAAATGGCGGAAGCCAGCGAGCGCAAGCGCCAGTCCATTCTCCGGGTCGAGCGGGAATGGATTATGCGAGGCTGCAAGGCCCGAACCACAAAATCCAAGGAACGGGTGCAGCGCTACGAGGAGCTGCTGAACCAGGACGCCCCGGAGACCGACGATGCCATCCAGCTGGCTGCGGCCACCAGCCGTCTGGGCCGGAAAACCATCGAACTTCACGGGGTCTGCAAGGCCTTCGACGGCCGCACCATCATCGACAATTTCTCCTACAATCTGCTCCGCTTTGACCGCATTGGCATCGTCGGACGCAACGGCGCAGGCAAATCCACTCTGCTGCATATGTTCGCCGGCGAACTGCAGCCGGACAGCGGTCATGTGGAGATCGGCACCACCGTTAAGATCGGCCACTTCTCCCAGGAGGGCAGGGAGCTGGACCTGAGTCAGCGGGTATATGATTTCATCCACGACATCGCCCGGGAGGTCCGCACCGCAGAAGGCACCTTCACCGCCAAGCAGATGATGGAGCGGTTCATGTTCCCCTCCGACCTGCAGAGCGTTCCCATCGGCAAGCTCTCCGGCGGCGAGCGGCGCAGACTGTATCTGCTGTCCGTTCTGATGGAAGCCCCCAACGTCCTGCTCCTGGACGAGCCCACCAACGATCTGGACGTGATGACACTGTCCATTCTGGAAGACTACCTTCAGGGTTTCGCGGGTCCCATCCTGACGGTATCCCACGACCGGTTCTTCCTGGACAAGATGGCGGAATTTATATTCGAAGTCAGAGGTGACGGACAGATTCTCCAGTATCCCGGCAACTGGTCGGACTGGGCCGCCGGACGCAAAAAAGAAGAACCTGCAGCCAAAGTGGAAAAGCCGAAGGTATCCCAGGACCGCCCCCGGGAGAAGAAGCTGAAATTCTCCTATAAAGAGGAGCGGGAATATTCCACCATTGTTCAGGACATCGCCGAACTGGAAGCGAAGATTGAAGAAAACCAGGCAGCCCAGGCAGCCGCCGGCAGCGACTATGTGCGCCTGCAGGAGCTGCAGGAAGCGCTGACGCAGCTGGAAGAAGCCCTGGAAGCCAAGACAGAACGCTGGATCTATCTGACCGAGCTGAAAGAAAAGATCGATGCCCAGGGAAAGTGAAAAAATCCCGCCTGTCACAGCGACAGGCGGGATTCTGTTATCACACGCAGGCCTTGAGCACACCGAAGGCAATGGCGATCATCGCCACAGGCACCAGCAGGATGACCCCGCCGGCAAAGATCAGGCATCCGATCAGCACCGGGACCGCAACGGCGAACAACAGCGAAGCAATGATCTTCGCTCCGCCCCAGGCCACTTTGAATGCCAGCTTCACAGCTTTGATAAACAACCAGAAAAACGCGATGACGATCAGCAGTTCCAGCATGACCTTCCCCTCCTTGTTTGTATCTTCAAGGTGAGTATATCAGAAATGACCAGGCAAAATATGGATGAATTGTAACATTTGGGTTACGGAAGTATGTCGTGCGTCAGCTTCCCCTTTTCAACGGCAGAAACCAATGGTATAATGAATTCAACCAATCCGGGATGAACAGGAGTGTTGATTATGGAAGAAAACCGTGAACTGATGGACCTTCTCCGCCAGATCCACAAATCCAACCGCCAGCAGGTCCGCACCAGCAGGCTGCTGTGCTTTTTCGCACTGGTGAGCGCGGTCTGCTGCATCGTGCTGTTAGTAAATATATACCTCATGCTCCCCCAGCTTACCGACGTGGTGACCCGCATGGACACCGTTCTCGGCAATCTGGAGCAGACCACTGAGCAGCTGGCTGCCATGGATCTGCAGACCATGATCTCCGACGTGGACTCGCTGGTGGTCACCGGTCAGGAAAGTCTGGAGCAGACCATGGAAAAGCTCAACACCATCGACTTTGACACCCTCAATAAAGCGATCAACGATCTGGCCGACGTAATCGAACCGCTGGCAAGATTTTTCAATTCTTTCGGATAACAGGAGACAGACACTGATGTACAGCGATGTATTTTGCAAGGTATACAATGAATTCGGCTGGAATTACTACCCCGAAGCCTTCGGCGAGCAGCTGCTGCAATGGCTGCGGCAGAACCATGTGACCGTCAAAACTGCCATGGACCTGGCCTGCGGAACAGGCGTGCTGTGTGAGATCCTCCGGGAAAACGGTATTGAAGCCGCGGGCATGGACTTCTCCGAGGGCATGATCCGCATCGCCCGGGAGCGTGAACCCGCCATTTCCTACGAGGTTGCTGATATGATCACCTTCCGCCCGGACAGGCAGTTTGATCTGGTGACCTGCACCGGCGACGCGCTGAATCACATCAGCGATCTGACCGATGTGGAAGCGATCTTCCGGAATGTCCGCAGCTATCTGACCCCGGGAGGCCATTTTATATTCGACATCCTCAATGAAAACGAAGTCTCCACCAGCGAACCCTTCGAAATGGACTTCAGCGAAACGGTCCGGGTATGGTTCCAAATGACCCGCCCGGCGGAGAATACCGTCAATCTGTGCATCCGCGTCCGGGAGGACGGGAAGCCGCAGTTCGAAGAAAACATCCGTGAGACCATCCACGCCCCCGAAGCCATCTGCGGTCTGCTGAGAAAATGCGGTTTTGAGATCATCAAATGCGCCGACCAGCTGCCTGACGGCGCCGCGAACCACGGCACCACCTGGTTCGTCATCGCAAGAAAACCATAAAAAAGCTGCGGATCTTTAGTGGTCCGCAGCTTTCTTATTACTTCGTATAGATCTCAATGGCCCGGCGGGCAAACTCACCGGTTCCCTCGCCGCCGGCAGCGTCGATGTTTTCATTCATGCTTCCGCCGCCACCGTAGCCTTCACTCAGTCCCCGCAGGATCTGGGGTGTGCAGGTGTAGTAATGCTCCGTAAAGAAGCTCTGCAGTTCCCGTACCCATGCCTGCACCGGGGCGCTGGCCGGATCTTCATGGCGCATGGCGCCCAGCCGGACAAAAAAATCCATCACCTGTTCTCCCAGCGCATGCTCCTGCTGCTTTGTGCGGCCGGTGCTTTTTTGGGTATACTCCCGATATGCCTCCGTCTTGCCGTAGAGCGTCTTTGCCTGCTGCGCGTAATCGTCGATCTGATTCGGATCAAAACCTTCCATTTCCAAAAACCTCACTCCAATCAATTTAATGCCCCGGGCCAGTTCGATCCGGTTTTCCAGATGCCTTACCTTCTGCTGCAGCAGTTCGATCTGCCGCTCCAGAATCCGGTTCCGGTCAAAATCCGGCGCGTCCAGAATCTGCCTGATCTGCTTCAGCGCAAACCCCAGCTCCCGGAAGAGCAGTATCAGATACAGCCGCTCCAGCGCCGCATCGTCATAGAGCCGGTATCCCGCCTGCGTCACGTCCGTGGGCTTCAGCAGTCCGATGGCATCATAGTGGTGGAGGGTCCGCACACTTATGCCGGTCAGGCTGCTGATTTCTTTTACTGTTTTCATGGTCATCCCTCCCGTCTGTCTGCATTATAAGCCATGACGCAAGGTAAGAGTCAAGAGGTTTTCCAACAATTCTTGCCCCGGGCAAAAAAGAAATAACCCTCGATCTGTTACCTAATCACTGTAACGATCGAGGGTTATTTCATGAAGTTGTTGGGTTCCATCTATGGTTAACCTCGCTTTCTTCAGTATGGGAGTTGGTTAGTACATTGGACTCACTCCTTTTTTGTATTATTATGATAACCCCGGCAGGCACCTTTTTCAAGATGGGATATTTCATAATAAAGTTCCGAATCAGCTGTGCAAACAGGAGAAATACCGCTCTTGTGTCAAGTAAAGATTGACACACCGCAACGGCTGTGCTATGATGAATATGTTGGGGCGGTTTCCTGAGACCGCTCCAACATTTTATTTTCCCCTTATCCCGTGTCAAAAAATGGATTGTTTTATCCAAAGAAATTAAGATTGGACTAGATAACGCGAACATCATGTGCTATACTGAATATGTGTTATTATATCGATAACGCCAGCCCGAATGCTTAACCTGTTTGTTTACGGTTTTCAAAGTGCAGAGGTTGAAAAACGGAAGCAGATAAGTATAAAGGTCATCATCAATCTGTAAGGAAGGTGAGCAATTGGAAAACTATACCAAGTATAAGTTGAAAGCGGTCGACGAACTGGCATCGGTACTGGCCGGTACGGACAACCTGTTTGTCATTGCTTGCAACAAGTGTTTCAAGGAATTTGAAACCACCCAGGAACCTGATTGCGACGCATTCGTAAAAATCGCCGCCGAACAGGGCAAAACCATCACCGGCACTGCAAAGATCGATTTCCTTTGCAACAAGACTCAGACTGCAAAGAGCCTGCAGAACCTGATCCCCGAAGGCACTGAAAATGTTGTTGTGCTTTCCTGCGGCCTGGGCATCCAGACCGTCGCTGATCTGGCCGACGTACCCGTGTACGCAGGCAGCAACTCCCTGAATTACACCGGCCACCACGGCATGGCCCTGACCAAGAAGGCCTGCGACGCCTGCGCTCAGTGCTATCTGAATGTGACCGGCGGCATCTGCCCCATCGTGGACTGCTCCAAGAGCCTGATCAACGGCCAGTGCGGCGGTGCCAAGAACGGCAAGTGCGAAGTCAGCCCCGATAAGGACTGCGCCTGGGAAAAGATCCAGCAGCGTCTGGCCAAGCAGGGCCGTCTGGAGGAATTCCTGTGCCAGCCCGTCCAGCTGCGCGATTACTCCAAGATCAACTACAAGGTCATTCAGGACTACGTCAAGTCCATCCGCGAGAAGCGGTTTGAAAACTACTACGGCGGTGTCCATCCCGTGGAGGGCAAGGAGCCTACCGAGCATCTGCCTCTGGTCCGCTTCCCCGAACCCAAGACTGTCGTGATCCCTCTGTCCATGCACCTGGGTGCTCCCGCCAATGCCATCGTGGAAGTTGGCGATACCGTCAAGGTCGGTCAGATGATTGGCGAGGCTGCCGGCTTCATTTCCGCTCCCGTCCATTCCAGTGTCAGCGGTAAGGTCATCGCCATCGAAGAGCGTCCCCATGCCACCCGCGGCACCTGCATGAGCATTGTGATTGAATCCGACGGCAAGGGTGAGATCCACGAATCCGTCAAGCCCAATAAGAGCCTGGAAGAGCTCACCGGCAAGGAAATCGTGGATATCGTCAAGAATGCCGGCATCGTGGGCATGGGCGGCGCAGGCTTCCCCACCTATGTCAAGCTGATGCCCAACAAGCCCATCGAGGCTGTGCTGGTCAACGCCTGCGAGTGTGAGCCCATGCTGACTGCCGACCACAGAATGCTGCTGGAGTATGCCGACGACATCATCTTCGGTCTGAAGGCTGAGATGAAGACCGTCAATGCTCCCAGAGGTGTCATCGTCATCGAAGACAACAAGCCCGATGCCATTGAGCTGCTGAGCGGCAAGGTCGCAGACGAGGAAGGCATCGAAGTCTTCGTTGCCAAGACCAAGTACCCCCAGGGCGGCGAAAAAATGCTCATCAAGCACGTTATGGGCCGCATGGTTCCCAGCGGCGGTCTGCCCGCCGATGTAGGCGCCTGCGTCAGCAACGTCTCCACCGTCAAGGCAATTGCCGATGCCATTAAGACCGGTATGCCTCTGATCGAGCGCATCACCACCGTCACCGGTCCCCATATTCCCAATCCCGGCAACTTCATCGTCAAGATCGGCACCAGCGCTGCCGAACTGGTCGCTGCCTGCGGCGGCATCCAGGGCGAGAATGTTCTGGTCAAGGCCGGCGGCCCCATGATGGGCTTCCCCCAGACCACGCTGGATACCCCCATCATGAAGGGCTCCAACGGCATCATCGCCATCGACAACGACGAGACCGAGCCTCAGGAATGCATCAAGTGCGGCCGCTGCGTGGATGTCTGTCCCATGGAGCTGAAGCCTCTGTACTTCGCCAAGTTCTCCGGCGCAAACAATCCCCAGGCTCTGAAGGATTACAACATTATGGACTGCATGGAATGCAGATGCTGTGAGTATATCTGCTCTTCCAAGCTGCCCCTGGTCAGCATGATCAAGTATGGCAAGATTCAGGTAAGGGGGATGAAGTAAGATGCTGATTACTGAAATGAAAGTTGGCGAGACCCTTCGTTCCCTGATCCAGGGCAAGGTTTTCACCATCATCTGCCACGGCTGCCGGGAAGTCCGTTTCCCCGAGCAGGAAGTGAACGCATTTGTCAGGGAACTGGCTGCCGAGGGAATCGTCACCGGCACCATCACCACCGATTATATCTGCAACCCCGATTTCCTGCAGATGCGACTGAAGGGCCGCATGGCTGAGATTGAGGATGCCGATACGATCCTGGTCTTCTCCTGCGGCGTCGGTGTTCAGACCGTCTCCTCTTATCTGGAGGACAAGCGTGTCATCGCCGGCTGCGACACCTATGCACTGCCCGGCTATCAGGGCGTGACCCCTCTGGAGCATGACTGCGACCAGTGCGGCCAGTGCTACCTGAACCTGACCGGCGGCATCTGCCCCCTGACCGCCTGCTCCAAGAGCCTGATCAACGGCCAGTGCGGCGGTGCCAAGAACGGCAAGTGCGAAGTGGACAGCAACATGGACTGCGGCTGGGAGCGGATCTACCGCCGCCTGGAAAAGATCGGCCGTCTGGATGTCCTGAAGTGCCCTGTCCAGCTGCGCAACTACGCAACGGATGACGAAGTTTCCAGATAATTTACATAGATTAGGAGTAATTGATAATGAGAATTACCGAGTTATTTGATAACGGTGAATTTGTCGTTACCGCTGAAGTTGGCCCTCCCAAAGGCATTTGCGTCGACCACGTGGTGGAAGAAGCCAAGTCTTACCTCAGCGGCATCACCGCAGTAAACGTCACCGACAACCAGTCCTCTGTTATGCGCATGGGCAGCCTGCCCGCCTGCATCGCTCTGAAGAATGCGGGTCTGACCCCCATCCTTCAGCTGACCTGCCGCGACCGCAACCGCATCGCACTGCAGTCCGAGCTGCTGGGTGCTGCCATGCTGGGCATTGACAACATCCTGTGCCTGACCGGCGACCACACCAAGATGGGTGACCATCCCGGTGCAAAGCCCGTCTTCGACCTGGATTCTGTCTCTCTGCTGCACACCGTCAAGCAGCTGGAGTCCGGCGTGGATCTGGCCGGCAATCCTCTGGTGGGCGAAGCTCCCAAGTTTGCCAAGGGTGCCGTTGTCTCCCCCTGCAGCGACAGCATCGATGCTCAGCTGGCAAAGATGGAGCGCAAGGTCATGGCCGGCTGCGACTACTTCCAGACCCAGGCCGTCTTTGAGCCTGAGAAGTTCATCAAGTTCATGGAAGCTGCCAAGCAGTTCGGCAAGCCCGTTCAGCTGGGTGTCATCATCCCCAAGAGCGTTGGCATGTGCAAGTTCATGAACAACAACGTTGCCGGTGTCCATGTCCCCGATGATATGCTCGAAGAGCTGCGCGCCGACAAGGAAAAGACCAAGGCCGGCATTACCGGTGTCGAGATCGCTGCCCGAATCATCAAGGAATGCAAGCCCTACTGCCAGGGTGTTCACATCATGGCTCTGGGCTGGGAATCCAAGGTCCCCGCTCTGCTGGAGAAGGCAGGCATCTGATCATAACCGCATACCAGATCCCCGAAGAGCCGGTCTCTTCGGGGATCCCTTTTTCATCCGCCGGAACCGGCCTTCTTGAAAAAGCCTCCGGTCTTTGCTACAATAAAATAAAACCGCTGCTGAATACGCAGCGGAACTACATCAGAAACCATAAGGAGCAGCTATAATGGGTTTTGACACCACCAAACTTGTCTGGACCAGAGCGCCCAGGAGCTATGACATTCAGCCGGACTGGATTACCATCACCACCGATCCCCACACTGACCTGTGGCAGCGGACCTATTACGGCTTCCGCAATGATAACGCCCCGGTACTGCTGATGCAGACCGAAGAGGAGTTCTTCTCCTTCGTTGTAAAAACAGACTTTTCCTCCAGCCATCAGCGTTTTGACCAGTGTGGTGTGGTGGTGTATCTGGACAGCGACAATTGGCTGAAAGGCTCCATCGAATACGAAAATGAAGAGTATCAGCGTCTGGGCAGCGTCGTTACCAACCACGGCTACTCCGACTGGGCCACCACAGACATAGCTGCCTGCGTCAAATCCATGTGGTACCGCCTGAGCCGCCGCAGGAGCGACTACTGTCTGGAGTGTTCGGCTGATGGTGTAACCTTCAGGCAAATGCGCATCTGCCATCTCCACGAGGGTTCCGGAACAATCCGCTTCGGTATCTATGCCTGCTCCCCGGAGGAATCCAGCTTCGAGGCGATATTCACCGATATGGCGCTGACCCAATGTCTCTGGCAGGCCCACGACGGTCAGGCTCCTGACGAAGATCTCTGACAGGATGACATTCTACGAAAAAATGCGGACCGTCTGCCTGGCAATCCCCGCAGGGAAGGTCGCGACCTATGGTCAGATTGCCATGCTCTGCGGTAAGCCGGCCAATTCCCGTCAGGTGGGGTATGGTCTGAAAAACAATCTTGCCGGCAGCGATATCCCCGCCTTCCGGGTTGTCAACGGAAAGGGGCAGCTCAGCGGCGCAGACCACTTTCGCATCCCCGGTCTTCAGCAGGAACTGCTGCAGTCTGAAGGCGTCGAGGTATCGCACAGCGGTGGCAGATGGTATGTGGATCTGAAGCGGTACGGCTGGAAAACCTCCGATGTCGATATCCAGACATTCCTGCGGCAGTTTGAACGCACTGATGCGAACCCTATCAAACACGAACCAGCGCAGGAATCTGCGCATCCGGGAGAATGACCATGGACAATATCAATAAAACACTCTATATTCCCCTGCGGGGCAAAGCCTTTGTCAGCCGGAAGGGAATCATCCTGAACGACCCGAAAGCCGAAGAGATCTGGGCAGCGGAAGGGTTTCCCCTGAAAGGAAAATCCCGCTCCAGATGGCTGGCATATTACATGGGTATGCGCTCAGCCGTATTCGACCGCTGGCTTCGGCAGCAGATGGAAGCGGATCCGGAAGCAGTGGTTGTGCATCCCGGCTGCGGTCTGGACAGCAGAATCGCTCGTGTCGGAACCCAAAACCACATTTGGTTCGACATCGACTTTCCGGATGTGATCGCCCAGCGCGGACGGCACTATGATGCGTCTGGCTCCTATAACATGCTGGGTTCTGACATCCGGAGCGTCAACTGGTCGGATGTTGCTGCCGGTGGAAATGCAATCGTGGTCATGGAAGGCGTGAGTATGTACCTGTCCCCTGATGAACTGATCCGGACGCTGTCCCGGATCTGCGGCCACTTTGAAAAAGTCCGCATTCTGATGGACTGCTACAGCGAGTTCGCCGCCAGAGCATCCAGATACAAAAACCCCATCAACGATGTGGGTGTGACACAGGTTTACGGGATTGACGACCCGAAGCTGCTGGAAAAAGCCGGGATGCGGTTCGTCCGCGAACACGACATGACACCGCCCGAACTGACAGATACGCTGACGGGCATTGAAAAGAAAATCTTCAAAACACTCTTTGTCGGGTCTGTTGCTGCGAAAATGTACCGCCTGTATGAATTCCGCAAATAAGCTTCCCACGGAGCCTTCCAAACCGCAAAACAGCACCCTATCCGATTCGGATGGGGTGCTGTGATATTTCAGGGATTCAGCGTCCAGCCGTGATCGCCGTGGTAGATCATCAGTTTCGTCTGTCCGCCGTCGATGCAGATATTCTCGCCGGTGATGAAGCTCGCCTTGTCGGAGGCCAGGAAGAGCACCATATTGGCAATATCCATGGGATTTCCCACTCTGCCTGCCGGCTGCTGGATGGCATCCGGGCCATCATAGACGGTGTATGCCGTATCGATCCAGCCTGGAGAAATAGAATTGACCCGCACTCTTCCCGCGAAACTGACCGCCAGCGCGTGAGTCAGCGCAGCGATGCCGCCCTTGGCGGCGGTATAGCTCTCGGTCTGAGGCTGGCTCATCCGGTCCCGGGATGAGGAAATGTTGATGATGCTGGCTCCCGGCGCAAAGTAAGGCCCGAAGAGCTTGCTCAGGTAGAAGGGCGCCGTGACCCCCACCGCCAGCGCGTTTTGAAATTGCTCCCAGGTGCAGCTGTCGATGCCATGCATCATGGGCGGGGCGTTGTTTACCAGCACATCCACCCGGCCATATTTCTCAATGACAGTCCGGGCAAAATCCTCCAGGGTGTCCTGCCGGGCGATGTCTCCCACATAGTGATTGCCTTCAGCGCAGTCAATGACGCACACATAGGCGCCGGCTTTGCGGAATTCCTCCCCGATGCATTTGCCGATTCCGCCTGCGCCGCCGGTAATAACAACAACTTTTTTCTGAAACATGGTTACCTCCTGTAATTCAGCCGCAGTACACCGTCATGATTCTCTGCGTTCGTCAGGTGGTAATGCTCCGTTACCGCGTCCATAAACAGCGTTTTGTCCAGCGCATCTGCTGCGATGGGTGCCACCACCAGGCTCAGCTCATCGATGACACCCGCACGCTGGAACGCGCCGTTGAGAATGCTGCCACCTTCCAGCAAAAGCCGGTCGATGCCGAAGCAGTTTTTCAGCTTGGTAAGAGACAGCTCGATATCAAGCCGGTCATCCCCGGCAAAAATGTAGGGAATTCCCATGGAGCGCAGATATGTCAGATACCGGGGGTCTGCCTGATGTGTCAACACTTCGATGATCCGTGCGCCGCCGTAGCCGGGGTCGTCATCGATGATGGTATTGCTTTTCCAGCCAAGCACTCCCCGGGGATCATAGGCCACTGCAAAGAAGCTGCCCAGTTCATCCGGCAGATAGTCCAAAGCCGTGCAATCAGGTTCAAGTCCGCTCAGTTCCGGATACCAACCACCGGTAAAACTGCCTTCCATCGTCACCCGGCCGCAGGCAAAGGCATCCGCCTGATAATCACGGTTGATCTGATAGTAAAGCCTGGTAGCTGATTCGCATTCCGGGGTATACAGAAAGGCTCCGGTAACCTTTCCATCCAGGGATGTCACCATATGGCAGATGATGTAAGGACGGTTCATAATACTTGCCTCCCATTCGTTTGGGACCATTATAGCGCAGAAAAGAAGCGGATGCAAATCGGTTTTGCGCAGGGGGACTATTATTTCTCAGAAATATGTCACAAATACAGCTGCTTACATTGTATTATCTGTCAGACTATGATATCATAGAAAAAAACATGGACAGGAGAGAGAAAGGCCATGGGCATTGTAGAAACCCTGATCATTACCACCGCTTTGGCGGGTGTAGGCGGCACGGGACTGGGCGGTCTCATCGGCGCACTGCTGCAGAAAGATTCCAAAAGAACCGTCAGCCTGCTGCTCAGTTTTGCAGGCGGCGTTATGCTGAGCGTGGTTTGCTTCGACCTGGTCACAGAGGCCATTGAAACGAATGTCGGCATCTGGATCGTGGTGGGTGCCATCACCTTCGGTGTGGCAGCTACTTATTTTCTGAATTATCTCATCGACCGGAAAACCAATCCGGAGGTCCCCCACATCGACGAAAACCATCCCAAAACCGCAGATGATCTGGATGAGTTGATTCACAGCGATCATCTGCTGGAGCATCGCGCCCGCCAGGACAGCAAGCTGGGCCTGTTCGTAGCAGGTGTCGTCATGGCCTGCGCCATCGCCCTGCATAACGTGCCGGAAGGCATGACCATCGGCGCGTCCTATGCCAGCAACAACGGCGCCATGGGCGGCGCAGCGCTGGTTCTGGCAATCCTGATCGGCCTGCACAACATCCCGGAGGGTATGGCAGTGTCTGTTCCGCTGATCAGCGGCGGAATGGCTCGCTGGAAAGCTGTTCTGATCACCGCTTCTTCCGGCATTCCCACAATCCTGGGCGCGCTGCTTGGATACCTACTGGGCGAGATCGGCCCCATAGGCTTGACCCTGAGCCTTGGCTTTGCCAGCGGTGCAATGCTGTATGTGGTATTTGGCGAGATCCTCCCCCAGTCGATCCTGATGTACCACAGCAAGCTCCCCGCATTTTCCACGATCGCAGGTATTTTGGTGGGACTGCTGATTATTTTCTGAGAAAAATCCACAGGGCGCAGAGCCGGAAAACACTTTTCCGATTCTGCGTCCTTATTTGTTTACAGCCGGTTTTCCGTGCGATAGAATAAAGGAAAAAACCGGGGGAAGAACCAACCCGCTGACGTCCTCCGCAGTCCCCGAAACAGCCAATGAGGAGCAGCCTGCTGACAGCGGACCATACATCCCCAGTGACGCAAGGAGATATTATGAAAAAGATTCGTATTACAGCTATCCGCAAAACCACTTACCCCGACCTGATGGAAAAATACGAGAACCCCATCGAACATGCCTGCGATGTGCAGGAAGGTCAGGTCTGGATTGCCAACGGCTGGGCAAAACCCGAGGGCTTCTGCGGCAGCGCATGGGACAGCATTTCAGCTTTCGTCATGACTCTGGCCCACGGCGGCGGGAATTTCTACGACGGATGGATGAAAAATCCCAAATCCGCGATGATTTCCTGCAACGACGGCTTCCGTCCGGTGAGTTTCTACATTGAAGCACTCGACGAGGATGCAGACCCATGACCGTAAACACAATGAACTATCAGGCCGTGATCAGGGAAATCGGCGAATGGATCATCTACAGCGAGGAGCGCTCACTGGAGCAGTACAGCGATGTGAGTATGCTGGTACTGGCTCCCGCGACAGAATGCCGCCGGCTGAATCCGGATATCGAATGTGTAAAGCCAGACTACGGCTTCTGCGAATATCTGGATGGTGAGCATAAGGAAACCAATATGCGTGTCCGCTACTCCCATGCGGTGACAAAGATGAGTGTGGGCAATGAGCGAATATGCTTCCGGGTTCTTCCTGCCACAGAGGCTATCTGCATCTACCACAAGGGCGCCTATGGCCGACTGGGTGAGGCATATGCTTACATTCACCGTTATGCAATGGAGAGAATGGTTACCAGGCAGCAGGTTTCCACCGGGAGTGCTACATCGACGGCATCTGGAACAAGGAAAACGTGGAAGACTGGCTGACGGAGATTCAGCTGCCTGTTAAATCCGCAGATTAAACCAATAGAAACCCATTTTCAGGGTATCTGATATCAGAAGATCGCCTCTTCAGAATCACCTGAACAGATGTTGCAACACATTCCCAGAGAAAGAAAGTGCGGCTTCCGTATGGAAGCCGCACCGATTATTTTCGTTTATTCTTCAGAGAACTGATCCTTGCCGACCATGCACAGGGGGCACTCAAAGTCTTCGGGGAGATCTTCCCACTTGGTGCCGGGAGCGATGCCGCCTTCCGGGTAACCCAGATTCTCGTCATATTCCCAGCCGCAGATGTCACAGACATATTTCATATCCGGATCCTCCTCTCAGATTTCAGCCTTCCACAGACCGTGGAGGTTGCAGTAAGCGTAGACTGCAATGGGCTTTTCCTCACCCAGCAGGAATTTTACATGGGGTGCCTCGCCGGGGTTCAGCCACTTCCTGTAGCTGCCCTTGTCGGTTACCAGCTGTACCCACTCGATCCAGTGGACATCCACCATGGGGTGATCCACGGAGCCGACGTTGACTTCCAGAATACCGCCTTCGACATTAACAGCAGGGATGTGCTTTTCGCCGCTGGCTTCAATGGCGCCGGGAACCAGTTCGTTCATCTTCTGGCCGCAGCAGACGGGGTTGACACCGGCGTCGTGGACCATCTCAACAATATTGCCGCAGTGGGGGCAGATATAAAATTTAACGTTCTTCATATTTTAATCCTCCATTATTTAGAAGTTGGTTTTGTTTTTTTCTTTGTGGCTTTATTCTAACAGAGGAATCAAAAGTTTTCTGTGACTTTCTCACACATCAAAAGTGTTGTTATGTCAGAAAGCGTAGTACCCGCTGATGAAAGTCCCTTGCCTCTTCATACAGTCCGTGACCCCACTGCTCATACATATATAGTTCTGCGCCCGGAATTTGAGCTGCAATCTCCCGGGAAGCATCACCGCCCAGGCAATGATCCTGCTCGCCGCCGATTACCAGCGTGGCTGACCGGATCCCGGGCAGTTCGTCAAACGCATTGTGGTTCAGGCAGGCTTCCGCCTGAATGAGGAACCGGTCATAGGATTCCGGCTTTGTGACTTTTCCCATAATGGGCACCAGCCATTTATTCTTCCGGTAATATGCATCGGAATAGATCTTGCGCACGTTGCTGTCCATCAGAGCGGTGTGATCGCCCCGCTTCGCCTGTGCCATCCATGTTTGCACAGACTCCGTCAAGATTGGATTGGATCTGGAAGAGGTTGCCACCAGAATCAGCTTTTCCACTGTCTCCGGGTAATCGACGGCAAGATGCTGGGCGATCATGCCTCCCATGGAAACACCCAGGACTGCCGCTTTTCGGATCCCCAGCTGCTCCATGGCAGCTGCCTGATCCCGTGCCATATCCCGGGTAGTATAGCCTCTGGGAATGCTGTTTTTCCGACTGAACATATAAACCGTAAAATCTCTGGAAAACTGTCTGTACATCAGCGCCATAGGCACAGCTGTACCCTTGAGTGTCTGCAGTCCGTCTCCCAGCCCCGGGAGCATCACAAGGGGCGTCCTGCCGCTGCCGAAGCGAATGTAGTCCATGTCCGTGCCGGCAAGATTCACTTTTTTGTTTCGGGCATGATACAGCATTATGTCACCTCTTATCATTGGCCGGGAAGGTCTGAACCAAGACCCTGTAACCGGCTGAACTATCTGTCTTTTCACGATTATACCACAGCATCTTGCCAATGAAAAGTGTCTGTGGTAGGATAAAGGAAAATCGGATAAAAGCCTGCTGAACGCAGCGGAGCGCAGTTGGGATATGTCTTGCACAGCACCATAGGGTAATCCTGCCGATATATTGGACACAGGATAAACTAATTCTGATATCAATCCCCAATATTCAGGAGGACCGAACATGGCTAAGAAGGGCTACCGCTGCAGACGATCCCGACGATTTTGATGTCTGATGGATCAGACTACTGCCTGCGAAAAAGCATGTACACGCTGACAGAAGGATACGGAAAGGAGCTTGCGAACTATGACGGATCACGAAACTGCATGGGATAAGCTCCTGCAGATCAATACAGCCGGCCGGGATGATAAAAATTCGGATGAAAATCATCATCCATATGAACCCACACCATATTGCGTTTTGGAGCGCCTTGCAGGCAGTGGCCTGATCAGCCAGGATGATGCGGTTCTGGACTATGGCTGCGGAAAAGGGCGAGCGGGCTTTTACCTGTCCTACCGGACGAAAGCAAGAACCATCGGGATCGAATATGATGAGCGGATTTACGGAATCGCGCTGGAGAACCGAAGATCCACCATTTCGAGAATCAAGCCGGACTTTCTTCTGACCGGAGCGGAAGGATATGCTGTGCCGCCGGAAGTCAACAGATTCTATTTTTTCAATCCATTTTCCGTTGAGATCTTTCACAAGGTGATGGCCCGGATCATTGAATCCTATTATGAGCTTCCCAGGGAAGCGTTTCTGTTCTTCTACTATCCCTCAGATGAGTACATTTCTTATCTGATGACCGTGGATGAACTGGAGTTTTATGATGAGATCGAATGTGATGATCTGTTTGAAGGACAGGACCCGCGGGAACGGATCATGATTTTTCAGTTGCCCGGTTTTGAGTCGGACCTATAAGCTATAATTCAGCAAAGGAGACGTTAACCGTGAAAATAAACAGGATTATTTGTCTTTTATTTGTGCTGGCAGCCTGCTGTTTTCTGGCAGGTACACTCAACCATATCATAAACACCCATGAGGAATGGCTGTCCTCTGCGCTGCTGGCAGGCGGATGCCTGTGCGGAGCGATCGCATTTTGCAGAAAGAAATAGCATGATGTCTACGGAGCGCAGGTTGCCCGGAGTCCTGTTTCGTGGTATGCTTTCCTCAGAAAGGAAGTGGCAATCATGAATACCTATGTGACCGGAACCACCATCAAACAGCTCCGTGAGAGCAGCCGCCTGACCCAGGCAGAGCTGGCAGAGAAAATCGGTGTCAGCAGCAAGACCATCTCCAAATGGGAGACCGCCAAGGGACTGCCGGATATCAGCCTTTTACAGTCTTTGGCGCAGGCGCTGGGCATCTCCGTCATCGAGCTGATGAACGGTGAGCATATCATAAACAAAAATGTCTCAGCCAATATGCTGCGCAGCAAGTTCTATGTCTGTCCCATCTGCGGCAATGCCGTTCATGCTCTGGGAGACACTGTGGTCAGCTGCTGCGGCATTACATTGCCTGCCCTGGAAGCGGAAGAAACGGATGATGACCATGCGGTGAGCATCGAGGATGTGGAGGATGAACATTTTATCACCATCCACCATCCCATGACGAAAGCCCATTATATTTCTTTCGTGGCCTATGTTTCCTCGGATCGGGTCCAGATGGTGAAGCTCTACCCCGAGGGGAATGCCCAGACCCGGCTGCAGCTGCGGGGCAGTGGATATCTGTATTACTGCTGCAATCAGCACGGATTGTTCCGAAGGAAGAAATAGGTTGTGTTTCTTTCCTTCCTGGCCTGTGCGGTCAAAGTCACAGAGCCGAAATCTGTAACAGAAAAAAGGGCGCAGGATCGGAAAAAGAAATTCCATACCTGCGCCCTGGTTTTATTTCTTGACTTTTTCTGACTCTGCCGATATAATATCTCCAGAATACAGGTGCTGCCACCGGGTAGCTGTGCGAAAGCATTCATTTACACATCGTTAGGTCTTTGAAGATGTGTGGATGGGTGCTTGTTTTTTTACTTTGGAGGTACTATGAAGAAACTGGTTGCTTATTTTTCAAAAGGAGAATTGACACTCTGGGGTTCGTCGTCCTTGCTGATACTGATCTCATTTCTGATCTTCGATCGGGTAAATACCATGACATTGGCAGCATCTCTGATTGGCACCACTTCCCTGATTTTTAACGCAAAGGGCAATCCCATCGGGCAAGCTCTGATGATTGTGTTCAGTCTGCTTTATGGCGTGATCTCCTACACTTTTTCTTATTTTGGAGAGATGATCACATATCTCGGTATGACTGCTCCGATGGCGCTGTTTGCTCTGATCACCTGGCTTCGCAATCCCTTCGGCGGAAATCGGGCAGAGGTAGCGGTGAATCAGCTTAAACATACAGAGATGTATGGTATGCTGGCATTAACGCTTTTTGTGACTGCCGGTTTCTATTTTGTTCTTGACCACTTTGAAACGGCCAATATTCTGCCCAGCACCCTGTCTGTGACCACCAGTTTCATCGCTGTGTATCTGACTTATCGCCGCAGTCCTTACTTTGCACTAGCCTATGCCGCCAATGATGTGGTGCTGATCGTCCTGTGGACGATGGCGGCAATGGAGAACATCAGCTATCTGTCTGTTATCATCTGTTTCGTCATATTCCTCGTCAATGACCTGTATGGATTTGTGAACTGGAAAAGGATGCAGAAGCGACAGATGTGTACTGCCTGACCGCCTTGGCCATCCCCCCGCTTGACATTCCCTTGTGGTATGCTATAATGAAATCACTCATCTGAGGGCTTGTAATCGCAATTACGAAGCTGGATAAGATGTCGGGTGTCGCCCGGTTCTTATCCAGCTTTTTTTGAGTTTAGGCATGTTGGGAGGATTTATGAAGCAGACACAGAATTTCACAGAGGGTAAGATTTTTGCACCCCTGATCCGCTTTGCGCTGCCGGTACTGCTGGCATTGTTCCTGCAGACCATGTACGGCGCAGTTGACCTGCTGGTGGTAGGTCAGTTCGGTACTTCGGCGGACGTTTCCGCGGTTTCCACCGGTTCTCTGGTCATGCAGACCGTTACTGTGGTCATTACGAGCCTTGCCATGGGTCTGACGGTTCTGGTGGGCAGAAAGATTGGCGAAGGATTCAAGGAAGAAGCGGGCAGGATTATCGGCAGCGGCATCTGGCTGTTTGCCATTCTTGCTTTGGCCCTTTCGGTAGTCATGGTGTTTGCCGCACCTGCTCTGGCAGAAGTCATGCATGCCCCGGTGGAAGCCTTTGACAAAACCGTTTCCTATATCGTCATCTGCTCTGCCGGAACGGTATTTATTGTTGCCTACAATCTGGTGGGCAGCATCTTCCGGGGCATCGGCGACTCCACCATGCCTCTGGTAACGGTTGCCATCGCCTGTGTGCTGAATATCATTGGCGACCTGGTGCTGGTCGCCGGTTTCCATATGGGCACTGCAGGTGCAGCTATTGCCACGGTATTTGCACAGGCTGTCAGTGTAGTTCTCTCTTTAGCGATCATCCGCCGTAAAGAATTGCCTTTTTCTTTCAGCAGAGCGGATATTCAGCCCAAGGCTGACCATATCAGGCAGCTTCTTTTCCTGGGCGTTCCCATTGCTTTGCAGGAATTGCTTGTGAGCATTTCCTTCCTGGCCATCACCGCCATCGTCAATGGTCTGGGTTTGACGGCTTCCGCAGGTGTCGGCGTTGCCGAAAAGCTCTGCGGCTTTATCATGCTGGTGCCTTCCGCCTATATGCAGTCTATGTCCGCATTCGTGGCCCAGAATATGGGCGCAGGCAAACCGGAACGGGCAAGGAAGGCGCTGCTCTGTGGCATTGCCTCCTCCCTTGCAGTGGGTGCTGTGATGGCATTCTTTACCTTCTTCCACGGCGATCTCCTGTCCGGCCTCTTTGCCAGGGATGCTGCCGTCATTGCGGCTTCTGCGGAATATCTGAAGGCTTATGCCATCGACACACTGCTGACTGCCTTCCTCTTCTGCTTTATCGGCTACTTCAATGGCACAGGAGCCACGATTTTCGTCATGCTTCAGGGAATCATCGGTGCCTTTGGTGTCCGCCTGCCGGTAAGCTGGTTCGTCAGCCGCCAGACTTGGGCAACGCTTTTTCACATTGGTCTGGCAACCCCCGCATCCTCCCTGGTGCAGATCATCCTGTGCGGCGTGTATTTTGTAATCACACTGCCCAGGGAGAGAGGCAACCGTTTGAACTGAATCAGAAAAGCCGGGATTGGTTTGTTCCAATCCCGGTTGTTTTACTGAACAGTCAGCTGAAGCTCCGTCAGCCAGTCTTCCGCAGTTTCTTCGTTCCAGATACCGTCGTTGTAGCATTCCCAGTGGAATCCCGCCACCTGGCAGCGATGGTGTAAATCGTATGATATATTACAACAAGCCAGACAAACTTACATTCTTCGGAACTTTAATGATCATCTGAAATCAAAATCTTTCCATTTGCCGCCGTTAAGGCGGTGCAGCTCTTCCGTTGCCAGGAAGAACTTTTCCACCACGCGGTTCTCCGGATAAAACTCCACGAATTCGCCGCTCACAAAGGTATAGAAACGGCTCAGGTCTGTGCACATACCGTATGTGGGCAGCGCCACACTGGGAATGTGGAAGGTAAAGGGTTCACCGTTTTTGGTACCATTGTAGCTGAGTCCCGTGCGGTCCAGGCGCAGCTTACCGCTGCCGACGATCTGGGATGTCTCCTGGTTCTTCAGCAGCTCAAACTCCGGCAGCATGCCCAGCTGCACCTTTTCTTCCAGGACGAAGTCCTCCTGCTGCACTTCCCTGCGGATTATCTCCCGCTCCCGATTGAACCAGGCGGTCTGGGTCTCGGGGATCACACAGGTATCGTCAAAGGGAACCAACTCATAAGTATCCAGCAAAGTAGCGCCGTTGCCGCATTCGGTGCAGAAAATGGTATTACCCTTGGTTGCCATAGTGTGCTGCTTGCCGCACCGGGGACACCAGAACAGCAGGTCTTCCAGGTCCTCGGCGCCATTCTCTCCGATGTCGTAATGGTGCCTGCATACCTTATTCCAGGCATAATCGTCGTGGTAGATGGCCTGGTTGATTTTAGCCTCAATTTCGGCAGGCGTCATGCGTTCCAGATCCTCCACCGTAAACAGCTGGTCATACTCCACCTCCACATGACCCACCCGGTCACGGAGATTATACTTGGGACTGGTGAGATAGCCGCCCCGGATCACACTGTAGTAAACCGGCACCTTGTGGTGCTTGAACAGCTTGCCCGTACCCAGGGCCACAGGCTGGTTGGCGCCGGAAATGGAACTCATTCCCTCGGGGAAAATGCAGACACCGTGGCCGGACTTGATGACGCGGCTGATCTGCTTCACCGTGTAAATGTCCGGCGTAAAATTCTTCTTGGGGATAACCCGAAGCAGATTAAACACCAGGGACAGATGGGAACGGTGGAATTCGTTATAGCCTGCCACGAAATTCATCTTCAGGGGCAGCAAAGGCGCGCCCACGAAGATATAGTCCAGGCGGGACGCATGGTTGCTGATGAAGAAGAACGGTCCTTTTTCATTGCGGAAATCCTTCTTGAAGGTGTAATGTACATGATACTTGGGGTAAACAAACAGCTTCCAAACCAGACCCAGGGTATCGTAGATCCAATTGGGATGGCTGATCTTTCTTTTATGAATGTTTTTTTCGACTGTCAGCTTTTCCATATCTCTCTTTCCTTTCCCTAGCAAAAAAGCAGCCATACAGGCTGCCCAGCATTAATATCATATCACACAAAAACATCACTTGTCTATTCTCATTTTATCTGAGAATTACACTTTTTTCTTATGAAACATCCCATCTTGAATCGGGCAGTTTCCGCGTTATTATGAAAATACAAAAGACATAAGTCCAATGCACTAAGAAAACTCCATTCTGAAGAAAGTAATTGTATCGAAGCTCATCGTCCGGGGATCCACATAAAAAGATGCCCTCCCAAGCAGGATTGCACTTGGGAGGGTTGTTTCATTTATAGCATGCATCTTTGGGATGCACGTCTGTAAAAAGGTGTCATGGAGAAAACTTTTAATATGAAATAAGTTGCTGTTATCTGCGCCAGGCTGATTTTGCCAGGCGCAATCCCCGCAGTCATAAAAGCAGACATACAATTCCAACGAAAAAGAGGATGCAGCCAAGAAAGGCTGCACCCTCATAAAATGATTTTACTCTTACAATTCTATCGCTGGTTCATTGCTTTCAACATCTGTCCCGCCGCTGCCTTCTGCTCGGGAGACAGGGATGTCCAGTTATCAAACACCTCTTTCAGATCAGGGGTCAATTCTACCATTTCTCCCTCAGCAAAGAACTGGGATAAGGTTATGCCGTAACCACGGCAGATCGCTTCCAGTGTAGGGATGGAGGGCATGGTGTTTCTGCGGAAGATGTTTGCGATAGTGGCATCACTCAAACCACATTTTCTTGCCAGTTGATACTTTGTCCAACCACGCTCATCCAGTAATTGCTGCAATTTTTCATGAACATCCATAGTGCTGTCACCTTTCTTTCTTAATCATATTTTATCGTTAATAGTGACAGTAATGTACTAAAGACTTGTATCGTTAATATTGTTATGTTAAACTATAAATTACTATACAACAAAACGATATGAGGTGATCACACCATGAAAAGCTGTTTCTTCATTGGTCACAGAGAGGCGGATGAACGGCTGCTCCCCAGACTGGGATTGGTTATTGACCGGTTAATCGTGGAAGAAAATGTCCGCTATTTCTATGTTGGCGGATACGGCGGTTTTGATAGGATTGCTGCCGCTGCCGTCAAGCGCGCAAAACAGAAGTATCCGGACATTACCCTGATGCTTGTGCTGCCGTATCATCCATCAGAGAGAACTGTTCCTACTCCAAATGGGTTCGACGGAACATATCACCCTGATGGATTGGAAAACACCCCAAGGAGAAACGCAATTGTGCGTACCAATCAAATTATGGTCGATACCTGTGATTGGCTGGTCTGCTATGTTCGTCATGGTGCAAGCAATTCCCGGAATCTGTTGGAGTATGCCCGGTGGCGAGAAGAAAAAGATCTGATTCAGATTGTAAACATTGAAAAGATTGAGATATGGTAAAAAGAAATCCCACCTGATTACTCAGGTGGGATCTTCACTTGCAGCGCAAATCCATTCCTCACAATGTGCACGGTTCGTATCTGCAGCTTATGGTGCACCGGAAGGGACTCGAACTGGTGGTTTCGCTCCGCCGAGCCGTCGCGACTGACTGTCCACCGGACAGTCAGATTTGATAGCTCGAGTCCTTGTCGAGATATAAAAATAATCCGAACCCAGCACTAAGGTTCGGATTATTCTTCTTTGGTACACCGGAAGGGACTCGAACCCCCAACCCTCGGAACCGGAATCCGATGCTCTATCCATTGAGCCACCGGTGCATCTGTTTAACAGCCTGAATATTATAGCAGGTTATTCCCGGTTTGTAAAGGGGAAAAACGAAAAAATCTGTTTCTGTCCGGTCCTGGCCCGAAAACAGTTGTTTTCCGGGATAAGCTGTGGTATAATCGTTAAAATAAGAAGAAATCCCTTCGCCAAACCGGCGATGAATTCAAAGGAGGCCTCTTTATGGCTGTTCAGCAGAACTTTCGTACTGCGTTCAACGGTTTTAACCGTGAGGACGTGGTTCGCTATATCGAATTTCTCAATGCCAAACACATTGCCGAGGTCAATCAGCTGACCTCTGAACTGGAATTTCTCCGCAGCAAGCTGGAACAGAGTCAGGATTCCGCACAGGAAGTTCCTGCTGCCGAGCCTGCAATGCAGGAAGAACAGATCAGTCCCATCATTGAGCAGCAGGCTGCCCGGGTACGGGAGCTTTTTGATGCGAATAAGGAACTGACAGGAAAGCTGGAGACGGCTGAAGCTGAAAATGCAAGTCTGGAAGTACAGCTGAAGACTGCGCTGGAGGATAAGCAGCAGGCCGAGGAACAGCTGCGCGGGGCACAGGCTGAAAAGCAACAGGCAGAAGCACTGCTCAGTGCTGCTCTGGCAGAGAAGGATCAGACTGCAGCCAGTCTGGAATCCGCGCTGCAGCAGCAGAATTCCTTCAAATCCCGGATGGAAGAGGAACTGGAGGCATACCGCCGCGCAGAGCGTACGGAGCGTCTTGCCCGGGACCGCGCGGAACAGATGTATCGTCAGGCCAACGGCGCATTGGGCGATGCCACCGCCAAGGTGGACAGTGCAGCCAGCCAGATTGGCGAGCTGACGGACCGGGTGATGAACCAGCTGGCCGAGCTGCAGAACGCGGTGGCAGGCAGCAAGCAGGCACTGCGGGACGCTGCCGCAACCATGTACACCATCCGCCCCAGCACAGATACACAGTGAGCATCCGGAGCGCATACTGAAAATGTATGCGCTCTTTCGTTGTTTTAGCGGCAGTCGAACTGCCGGAGGAGGAATTATGCGAATCACAAAGCCGAAATACTATGATGCATTCCGCTGCATCGCCTCTGAGTGCCCGGACAGCTGCTGCAAGGAGTGGGACGTTCAGGTGGATGAAACTGCCGCGGCATATTATCGAAAATTGCCCGGAGCGCTGGGAGACAGGCTGCGGGAAGTTTTGAAAGAAGAAGACGGGGAGACGGTCATGACGATCATTGAAGGCCGGTGCCCCATGTGGCGCAGCGACGGACTGTGCCGGATCCAGGCGGAGCTGGGACACGAAGCATTGTGCAAAACCTGCCGGGATTTCCCGCGGCTGATCCACGACTACGGTGATTTTCAGGAGTTGGGACTGGAACTGTCCTGTCCGGAAGCGGCGCAGATGATTCTGGAGCAGGATGCTCCGGAGTATGTATCCGGGGAATGTCACGGCAACACGCCGGCGGAGTACGATGAAGAGGCGATGGAAGTGCTTCTGCGTACCCGGGACCGGGTGCGCGGGATCCTGGCAGAGCGCAGGCGGCCGGTGGAGGAAGTGCTGGCGCTGGTGCTGATGTATGGGTATCAGGCGCAGTCGGAGCTGGACGGCGCTCCAGAGGCGGATTTTGATGCCGACGCAGCCCTGGACGAAGCGGAGCAATTTGCTGCGGAAGGGGATATACCGGCGATGCTGGACTTCTTCTCGCAGCTGGAGATTCTGACACCGGAATGGAGTGCAATGCTTGAATCGCCAGCACCTGCGAAGTGGGACAGCTGCCATTTGACACTTGCCCGGTATTTTGTGGACCGCTACTGGCTCCAGGCGGTATCGGACTATGATCTCGTGTCCAGGCTGAAGCTGACGATTATATCCTGCCTGATGATCAGGACCCTGGGCGGGGACCTGAGACGCACCGCCCAGCTGTACTCAAAGGAGATTGAGAACGATATTGACAACGTGGAAGCAATCCTGGATGGTGCATATGATTGCCCGGCATTCACGGATGACAAGCTTTTAGGCATGCTTCTAAAATAAAAATAAAAATATTTCAAAAACCCCTTGACAAATTTCGCATGTGTGTTATAATACAAAAGCTGTCTGACACAGCGAACCGAATACGGGGGTATAGCTCAGCTGGGAGAGCGCTTGAATGGCATTCAAGAGGTCAGCGGTTCGATCCCGCTTATCTCCACCAA
>JAGAUY010000035.1 GCA_017620525.1 Oscillospiraceae bacterium
CCAGCGACGGTGGTATAGGTGCCGGTGAAGTTGTTGTCCACACCCTCGATTTTGATGACAGCGCCAGCGAGACCGCGGGTGGGATTATCTGCATCTACCTTGCGGATGCTGCCGCTTGCGGTGATGATGGGGGTGTCGGTGAAGGTCACCGTGACGATCTTGCTGCCGTTGCTGGGCAGAACCACATATTCGGGACCGGCATTGTCGATTTCATAGCCGTCAGGGGCGTAGGTTTCGGTCACGGCATAGGTGCCAGCTTCCAACGGGAAAATCGTGGCAGTGCCATCCGCGCCGGTCACAACATCCTTGGAGAAGGAACCGTTGGTGGCTTCCACATGGAATCTTGCACCAGGCAGGCCCTTGGTGGGATTTGTGGAATCGACTTTCTGGACGATCAGCGTATACTGCTCTTCAGTTACATGCAGCTCACCCAGAATGACGGACTGAACGGTGTTGGCGGGATGGGCAGTAGATCCAGCGCCGGTAAAGGTGTACTCATACGCTTTGCACTCGCCCCATACACCCTGGTTGCCGAGGTCGAAGATATACTGGGTACGGTCGCGGAAAGACGAGCCGTCCAGTTCCTCATCAATATCATCGTAGCTGGTGCCTTCCAGCACATTGTAGACCGCCATCAATTCCTCTGCGGCCGCAACGACAGGATTGGCAAACATGCCTTCCTTATAGCGCCACACGATGGCCTGTACCCAGGCATTCATGTACCAGGTATAGCCTGCGTCCCAGATGGTGTCTACGCCAAGTGCTTCCGCCTGATCGGTGAAAGTGCCGGTGGAATGGGCATAGTAATAGGCCATCATAAGACGCACGGAGGGATCGGAGATCTCCGTCCGGTTGCCCCAGGTCTGACCGATCAGGGAGTTGCCCATACCACGGCCTTTTTCGCCGCAGAATCCGACGATACTGGTGCCATTTGCGTCATAATACATCTGGTGCAGGGTGCATTTCCCGAGACTGTCGGACTCATAGGAAATGCCGGACATGCCGAACCGCTCCAGCTTGATCGTGTCAGGGACTGCCGCAAACGCCGTTGCGGGGAACGATCCCAGAACGCATACCAGCGTAAGCAGCATGGCTGTCATACGGGTAAAGAGGGATTTTCTCTTTTTCATGGATTGACATTCTCCTTTCGAACTAAAAGAGATAAAGCGCCGGACATCATGATCCGGCGCTCGTCTTGGAAGATAACAAAAAACCGTTCAGCAGTGATTGCTGAACGGCCTCGCATGAGAGGGTTTAGTTGTAGGGGTTGTAGGTCGCTTCCGCGCCTGCGAACATATAGCAGAACGCTCTGCCGTTATCGATGGTGATCCCGACTCCGATGCTGTCACAAATCGGGTTGATCATTGTCTGGAAGTGCCCGGACGATTTTACCCAGTTTTCAACCGCTTTCTGGGGAATCTGTGCGGGAGAAACACCTACCATCACAGTGAGATTCGAGCCGAATCCATAGGGATATCCATGTGCCGCTACCGTTTCACACTCGATCTTGTTTTTGTGGGAGGTAAACAGCATGCCGGAGCACTCCTGTGCCGCATCCATGAGGGACTGGTTGACGGTCAGTTCGGCTGCGCCATTTTCACGTCTGACCTCGTTGATCAGCTGAATCATTTCGTCCCGCAGTTCAGAGATGTCTGCCGATGTTTGCTCCGTGGTGCCCTTTTCGTTCGGCCTAACCTCTTCCGTGACCTCTGTGATTGTCTTTTCTTCCTCTGGCTTTTCTCCGGTATAGGGGGCGTCGCTGTCTACCTGGACACCGTTGTCCCAATATACATTGAAGCCGACCTTTTCTCCGATGTCCCGCAGTTTGACATAGTTATTGCCCCCGATCCGATACGCCTCCATCTCCACCTGTACGCCATCCACGAAGATGGGGTTCCAGGTGGGATTGGCCACCAGGCCGGATGCGACTGCGCCGCCTGTGAGGGATGCACCCAGTGCCATACCAGTGAGAATCATGCAGATGTTTTTCCCGTTTTTCATCATAACGATATCCTCCGTTTCATGAAGTCGGAGAATCGCGCGTTCTGCCGCTCGATGGGATCATAGGACACCGTCAGTCGCCACAGGTTTCGGGTGGGATATGCGGAACACACATAGTAGCCCAGCAATTCCTCCGCATCGGCATAGGATGCCTTCTTCGGCCCATTGGCGCAGACGATGACAGCCTTTCCCTCGAGGAGTTTCTCCGCCTGCCGGGGTTCCAGCATGGCTCTGCCTTCCGGCGTCATGATGTCAAACGCCTCGTTTGGGTGTGCTTCTATGAAATCCCGGAGCGTCATGCGGTCACCTCCGGTTTTGCAACTTCACAATACCCGGAAAGCAAAGGAAAAGCTACGGGAATCTGAAATGAATGTGGAGAAAGAAAGGCTTTGAAACGAAGCAATTTCAACATTATTTCTCCACCGCCTGCACACACCAGCGCAAATCGCGCTGATTTCTCACGCAAGTATACAGCGTCAGCATGTTCTCCGTGGAGGAGGCAAGGCCGCTGCGGTCGGTTTCACTGACCTTGGACACGGAGAACACTTCATATTCTCTGGTGCCCAGCTTCGTGGTCAGCTTGATGGTATCGCCCAGATCCAGCGTATGGATCTCGCCAAAGTAGTCGTTGGCGCCGCGATTATGAGCTGCCAGAGCAACATTGCCGTCCCAGATGCTGGTTTCGGTAAAGTGGCCTACGCCTTTCGCCAGCGTGGAGCTGCCGGTACCCTGGTAGATGCGGACGGAAAGATCCAGTTCGGGGATTTTCAGCGTACCGAGATGGCCTGCGGAGTAGTACAGATCATCCGTCACCTCGGTATAACCGGAAGATACCGTTGTGGAGCTGCCGGGGATAATGATTCCGCCGGAGTAGGTGGGCGGATATACGATGGCGTTGGAACCATTGACCGTACCCACCGCCATGCCGCCGGGGGCAAGGTTGGGGGTCAGATAGGTGCCGGTGTTCAGGGCATCCATGCTGGCACTGCCGAATGCAGGCGGAATCAACGCCGCATTCTTGCTGATGTCCACATTCGCTCTGGCGCCGCCATCTGCCGTGTGGACAACTTCGATGGATGTGGCAGATGCGTAGTCCGGCCCATCTGCACCATCGAAGTTGTACTCAAGACCGGCAGCGTTGGCAGGCACAGCCAGAGAAGCTGTGACACAGGCCAGCAGAAGCAGGTTCTTTAGTCTCTTCATTCAGTGTCCTCCTCATCAGAATCTTCGTTTTCCTTACGGTGCTTCAGCAAGACGGCGATGCCGATGCCAGCGCCAGCGGCTGCAACGATACCCAGAGGTACCAGCACATAAGTCCACTGGAAGGCAACAGGCGCGGTGTCCGGTTCTGCAACTACAGGCTCAATGGCCGCACCCTCGTAAATGGCGACATAGCGTACCTTGTCCAGAGCAATGCGGCTGACGGTGCCGGTGTAGTCGGCGGTTACAGTGTAGCCTTTCACATAACTGCTGGTGGCGCTGCCGGTATAGGTGGCAACTGCGGTATATCTGTCTGCAAGGGCATAGCCATCCATACTGGCGGTGTTGTCAGTCTGCCAGTCGATGTTCTGGAGGGTCAGGGTTTTGCCGTTATCCTCAATGGTCTTGGGGATGTACTGGGTATCCTGACTCAGCAGATTGGGGTAGCTGCGGGTGGCGGAAATATCTTTGGTAGAACTGCCGTATCCGGCTACCTCCACGCGGACGGTATCCAGCTGGACTTTCAGGGTGCCAACAAAACCGTCATCGGTGATGAATTCCCGCTCCTGGGGGAGCAGAGCCAGAACGGACTCCATGTCCTTCTTCTTGCTCTCCAGTGTCACGGTTTCCGTGTGCTGACGCTCCTCATATTCCGGCAGTTCCTGCTCCAGCAGTTCCACCAGCGTATAGTGGAATCCGTCCTGCTCGAAGTCG
>JAGAUY010000036.1 GCA_017620525.1 Oscillospiraceae bacterium
GACTTTGTGGAGTTTGCTATTTTTAATGTGGCAGACTGCTTCATTACCTGCGGCTGCATTCTTTTGATGGTGAGTCTGGTATTCTTCAACAAGAAGTTTTGGAAGGAAGAAAGCAAATGATCTTAACTGCTGACCTGTCCGGGGAACGGCTGGACGGATTTCTGTCCCGGGTCTTGCCGGACCTGAGCCGCAGCGCTGCCCAAAAGCTTTTGGAGCAGGGCCTGGTCCTGCGAAATGGCAAGCCGGGCAAGAAAAATGACCGGCTGGAAGCGGGAGATAAGATTTCCGTCACCCTTCCTGAGCCGCAGCCTTTGGATGTGCCGGCTACCAAAATGGAGCTGGATATCGTCTACGAAGATGAGGATGTGCTGGTGATCAATAAGCCTAAGGGGCTGGTAGTCCACCCGGCGGCAGGCCACCAGGAGGATACTCTGGTCAATGGCCTTCTGTATGCCAAGGGGGATAGCCTTTCCGGCATCAACGGTATTTTGCGGCCCGGCATCGTCCACCGGATCGATAAGGATACCTCCGGCCTTTTGGCCATTGCCAAGAACGATTTAGCCCATACGGTGCTGGCATCCCAGCTGAAGGACCACACTATGGCCCGCACCTACGAAGCCATCGTCTGCGGCAACCTGAAAGAAGACAGCGGCACGGTGGATGCGCCTATCGGCAGGCATCCTTCCGACCGAAAGAAAATGTGCGTGACCGCCCGGAACAGTAAAAACGCCGTGACCCACTGGGAAGTGGTGGATCGCTACCCGGGCTATACCCATGTGCGGTGCAGGCTGGAAACCGGCCGCACCCATCAGATCAGAGTGCACATGGCCCACATAGGCCACCCCATTTTGGGAGATACTGTCTACGGGCACAAAAAGCCGGAGCTGGGGCAGGATAGCCAGGTGCTGCACGCAGGCGTTTTGTGCTTTACCCATCCCCGGGACGGACACCCGGTGATCGTGGCAGCAGACCTGCCGGAATATTTCCGGGAAGTGCTGGAAAAATTAAAGAAACGAACCTAGGAGTCAAGCTATGCCCGATTTTTCCAAAATATTATTGACGGTGGATTTTGACCGGACCCTTACCGGCCCGGATTCCAAGATCCCGGAACGAAATATAGAAGCCATTCGCTACTTTATGGAAAACGGCGGTGCTTTCACGGTCAATACCGGCCGCAGCACCACCACCTTTGCCAAGTATTTGGAGACCCTGCCCCGGAATGCGCCGTTGCTGCTTTATAACGGCTCAGCTTCCTACGATCAGGGCGGTCTGATCGATGTACAGCAGATCGACCTGGATCCGCTGCAGGTGATCGCCGATATGCGCCGGCTGTTCCCGGGTTTGAATTTGGAATTGCAGGGCGCGGACAACCACTACTTGGTAGAGCCTACCCCCAACGCAGAGGCCTATTATAAAGGAATGCATTGGGGCTATGCCGTTTTTGACGAAAACACCCCCTTGTATCCTTTTTTGAAGTTTTCTCTGTTTGGACAGACGGAAAAACCGGCGGTTTCTGATCTGTTTCGGGCGACCGAGGAAGAAATCAAATATTTTGAGGATGCGGCCCGGACGATCGCTAAAATGTACGAGGGAAAAGTGGATGTGTTTTTGGCTGCGCCCCGGATCATTGATGTACAGCCAATAGGCGTTTCCAAATGCGTTGCCGCCCGAAATTTGCAGAAGAAATTGGGCAAAGAGATCCTGGTATGCGTAGGGGATGCCAAGAACGATATTGCTATGCTGGACGGAGCGGATTATGCCTATTGTCCTGCCGACGGCATTGTGGCAGACCGATATGAAACGGTGTGCGAGTGCGGAAAAGGCGCAGTTGCAGACGTGATCTATGAAAAAATTCCGGCCATTTGCCAAATTCAGCCTTGACAGGTAGCATTTATTATGCTAAAATCCTATGGCTGAATGGGTTAGGTCAACGCGGGTGTAGTTCAATGGTAGAACACCAGCCTTCCAAGCTGGATACGCGGGTCCGATTCCCGTCACCCGCTCCATAGATGCGCCAGTAGCTCAGCTGGATAGAGCAACTGCCTTCTAAGCAGTAGGTCGGGGGTTCGAGTCCCTCCTGGCGTGCCAACTTAGCTGGTACTTGGCGCATAAAAATAGAATATGGTGGATGTAGCACAGTTGGTTAGCGCGTCAGATTGTGGCTCTGAAGGTCGTGGGTTCGACTCCCATCATCCACCCCATAAAGTTCCGATTTCTTCGTGAAATCGGAACTTTTCTTTTATATGTGGTATCAAAAATACAGGGCATAGAACCGGCAATCCGCATCAGCTAACGGTGCTTTGTGCTCCAAAAGAGCAATCCGTTTGCATAAATCGGGTTACCATTTCTACCGTGCAAAATATCGGGAAATGCTGCTGACCCAGATTTGACCCAAACGGGAAAATTTTCAGAAGTGCCGGGTTATGGCATCCCAAGCTGAGAGGTTATCATTGCACGATATGCAAATGTATGATAATATGTTAGTAACCCGTTCAGAAAACAAGAATATGTCGAACAGAGAGGGTATATATGTTTCACAGAGAAAAATGGTACTTCATCGGTAAAGCCACTGTTTGGGATGTGCTGGGATAATCAATCAATACCCACACTACAAATCAAAAAGGAGATACCAACATGAACGAATACGAAGTTTTTATTGAAGATATCAATTCTTGCGGCGGCGAACAGTATGCAAAGAAAGAACTGATTGAAGTCGAAGCAGACAGTCCCGAGGCATATGTCAAAGAGAACGGCAGATTCCCCATTATTGACATTTCCAAAAATGCCAATGGCGACACTGTTATTACAACTGGCGATGGTAATGGCAACTTTCTAAGATACACTTTCACAGAATAATCAATTCCAATATGGTGAATAGCTTGGAAAACCTGCGCAGATTCCATCCGGGTCTGCGCAGGTTTTCTTTTTCTTTGAGGGGCTTTCTATGTCAGAGTGCCTGCTTCAGCAGGTTTCCCATCTTTGCCGCCGCCTGTTCCTGTACCTTGTTCGTGGCGTGGGTATAGGTGGCAAGGGTGAATCCGGCGCTGCTGTGACCCAGCATGCTGGATACGGTTTTCACATCGATGCCATTTTGAAGTGCCAGAGTTGCGAAGGTGTGTCTGAGATCATGGAAGCGGATGTGCTCCAGCCCGGCATCCTTAAGGATCTTCTGATGGAGCTTTACCACCGAATCGGGGTGGTACATTCCACCGCTCACCGGCGAGGGGAACAGGTAGGGATTGCCGGGGTGCTTGTCGTGTTCCTGTTTCAGAAGCTCCATGGTTTCCGGGGACAGGGCGATCTTTCGCATGGAGTTGTCGGTCTTGGGCGGCTGTACCGTCAGTGCTCCTTTGGTGCGGTAAGCCTGCTTGGAGATGGAGATCGTCATATTCGCCGTATCTACATCCGACCACAGCAGGGGTACCAGTTCTCCCTTGCGCAGGCCCGTGGTCAGTTCCAGGAAGAACATGGGAAGCAGGCCCCTTTTATCAGCGGCAGCGAGGTAGCTCCCAAGCTGCTCCTGGGTCAGCACTTTCATTTCCTTTTTCTCCGCTTTCGGCAGCTTGCACCCCATGGCCGGATTTCGCAGGATCAGCCGCTCCTCTACCGCACTGTTCAGGCAGCTTTTCAGCATATTGTGCATCCCCCGGATGTAGGAGACACTCAGCCCCGGCTGTTTGTCTTTGATTTCTTTCCGGATTCTGCCGTTTTCCCGGAGCTCGTTATACAGCCTTTGGATGTCCATCGTTTGCAGTTGATTCAGCTTGATATCACCCAGCTTGGGGCGGATGTGGGTGTCGATGAACATTTTGTAGTAGACGGCAGTGCTCTCACGAATCCTCGGCTTGGCGTAGACCTCGTACCACAAGTCCATCCACTCGCCGACCGTGTACATACCTGACCGCTTGATATCCAAATTTTCGCTTTCCGCGATGGCTTTCTTCAGTTTTTCCTTGACCTCGGCCTGGGTCTTGCCCAGGACATTCTTGATGATGGCTTTTCCGGTGACAGGGTCCGTTCCTGCGGTATACCGACCTTCCCAGCGGCCATCCTTTCTCTTTCTCAGGCTTCCTTCACCATTTGCTCGTCTTTTTGCCATTGTATCAACCTCCTTCCGTTGTGGCAGCACACACAATACCGTAATACTTGCGAAATTGCTAGTCACTAGACCTACCAAAGATTTTGGCGGAAACTACAGCATAATAGCCATAGTACCTACAATGCAAATCGGAATCCGTATTGATAGTTTTATCCCTCCTGCGAGACTGCCTTGATAGGCACCGCAGGAGGGATTTATTTGTTTATTTCGTTTTGTTAGGTGCCGCCCAGCGGCATAGGCTCTTGCCGTTTGACGGCATCGGAAATGGACTGAAAGGTTTTGGATGCTGTTCTTTACCGCAGGGAGCCCTGCGAGTTTGTGGCTGATAGACGTTTGTTCATAGAGAGAAGTCAAAATAATAACCATTTCTGTTTCAGAATTATCCTGTATTCTCCCTGGATAGACACATATGCGCCCAAAATAAACACATTCTATTGAGTTGTGCTGCTTAAGAAATTATAATATAAATACGCCGTAATTTCACATGTACGGCACAATAAAACGGAAAATTGGAGGACTAGAAAATGAAAAAGATGTTATGTGTTATGCTGAGCCTGGTTATGGTTCTGTGCCTGATGAGCGGCTGCGATTCCCTGTTTGCCGCTGGTGGCGAGACTACCGGTGCTGAGGCCGGTGGCAACGAGCCCGTTAAGCTGACGGATAAGTACACCTTTGAAGATCCCACCGATATTGAATTTGACAAGCGCTATGTGATCTATGCCGATGAGAACAGTGTTATGGTTTCTTCTGCTAAGGACTACGGTATGATCGCTGTTTACAGCATCACCTATGCCAAGGAAGATGCACCTGTATGCGGTTATGAATTTATGATCTGTGATACTGCGGAAAACGCCAAGAAGGTTATCGACCTTTATGCTACCCAGGGTACTACACTGACTGCCACGGAAGAGGATCCTACTGTTTTGTATGCAAAGTCCGATGGAGAGACCCTGGAAGCTGGTATTATGGTGTACCAGTCTTACGGTATGATCCAGGAAGCTACCGTCAGCGCATATGTGGAATTCTATGCTACCTCCATTGGCGGTACCATCCAATAAAATGCGCTGAACGGGGATGACACTTATGAAACAAAAGAAAGTTTCCCCCGGTGCCGGCAACTGGCGTGGTTTTTTTCGGCTTCTTGGTAAGATCGATCTGCCCTGGCTTGCAATTGCAGTGGCATTTGTAGTCGAAACCGTCTACAATCAGATCCTGCTGTCCCTGCCTACCACTACCGCTTCCCTTATGTCCGGCAGTTTGGAAGATTCCGCACTGCGGGATGCTGTGATCTACTACATTTCTTACGGCGTGGTAGTTACCATCGAAATGGCAATTTTAGGCACCACCTGCCGTTTGGCCGTTCGCAATGCCCGCAACAAGCTCTGGGGCGGCATGACCCGCATCCGGATGGACTACTATGACAGCCATACTCCTGCCGAGCTGACTTCTGCTGTCACCAACGATCTGGAGGAATCCGTCCGGCTGTTGGTGAGTATGATGATCGCACTGCTGCCTAGCCTGTACTATCTGGGTTCCGCAATGGCAACCATTGCGGAATATGACTGGCTGCTGGTACTGTCCGTACTGCTCCCTCTGCCGCTGCGCTATATTGAAATGGTTGTGGTGGGCCGATGGAATTACCGAACCCAGGCAGGTATCTATCAGCGCATCGGTGTGCTTACCGGTTACCTTGCAGAGCGGGTGAAGAACCTGTCGCTGATCAAGCAGTTCTGCACCGAGGAACAGGAACTGGAAAATGGCAAGACCGCATCCGAAGACCTATTCAAGGCAAATATGAGTGCCACCAAGGTCAGCAGCATCAGCAGCGGCGTTTCTACTGTTATAACTGTCTTTCAGCAGATCGTAATCGTTTTCTTCGGTGTGATTCTGCTGCAAAACGGCCGCATCGATATTAGCGAGTGGGTTGCCTTCTTTATGTTCTCTGCTACAATTTCCAGCCGGTTCATCACCTTGGTTCAGAATTGGCAGAGCCTGAAGTCCATCCAGGGCCAGGTTGCCCGGGCAGTGGAGGTCATGGAAGCACCTCAGGAGCAGACTGAGCAGGAAGCCAAAGCGGCTGCTGGTCAAGCCCCAACATCTGCAAGTGCTGCTGAGATTGCTTTTGAGAATGTTTCCTTCTCCTACGGTGAAAAGCAGGCGCTGCAAAATGTAAGCTTCACGATTCCTGCCGGCAGCATTACCGGTATTGTAGGACTGTGCGGCAGCGGTAAAACTACCATGCTGAATCTGCTGGAGCGCTTCTATGAGGCAGGAAAAGGCAAGGTTATGCTGGGTGACACGGATGTAAAGACAATGTCTTTTTCCGAACTTCGGGGCAAGTATTCCTATGTCCAGCAGGATGCAGGTGTATTCAGCGGCACTGTAAAAGAAATTCTGACCTATGGCATTCGTCGGCAAGTCTCCGATGAGGAACTGACCGCCGCTGCGCAAAGAGCAGGTGCCTGGGATTTTATCCAAACACTGCCGGCAGGGATGGAATCCCCCATAGCGGCGGACGGACAGTCCCTTTCCGGTGGCCAGAGACAACGGCTGGTACTTGCACGGGAATTCCTTCGCGGTGCGGATATTCTGCTGTTGGATGAACCGACCTCCGCATTGGATGCATCTACTGCCCAGGCGGTGGAGCAGACGATCTTCAGCATGTTCCGCGGCAAAACAGTTTTAATGATCACCCACGATATGTCGCTGCTTCATGACATGGACCAGATCCTTGTTATGAAGGACGGTGAACTTGTAGGACAGGGAACCTATGAGCAGCTGCTGACAGGCTGTCCGCTGTTCAGGGAAATGGTACGATCCCAGCAAAACAAGGAGGTGACCTGCGGATGAAAAAGCTGAAACAACGCTTTGGGCAATATGTCCGCATTTTCAAAGGAGTGAAACTTCCATGGGTCATGCTGGTGGTCGTGTTGCTGATCTACATTGTGGAATCGGAGCTGCAGCTGAAATCCACCACATTGACTGCCGATATCATTGACGGCACACAGCAGGCTATCCGTTTGGATAAGCTGGTGGATTTTATCCTGGTCATGTTAGGCACAGCAGTAGTGGGCTTTGCCTCCACATATTTAAGCAACTGGACATATCAGAAGATCAATCTGGGAGTCCGGAACAAGCTGTGGAACAAGCTGATGCATCTGCCTGCCAGATATTATGATGGAGAAAGCGGCGATACCCTGGTAAGCCGGGTCACTACCGACGCTTCCCAGAGTTATATTTACTTCCACGTGGTCATCAATCTGATCACAGCAGTCTACGCGGCGGTGGTGGCACTGCGTCAGATGCTGAAGTACAGCCCTGTGCTGACCGGGTATATGATGTTTATCGTTCCTGTGATCGCTGTCATGGGCTGGGGGTTCGGCAAGCTGAACTTTATTGCCGGTAAAAAAAACCAGGTGTCTTTCTCCCAGGCATTGGGCTATTTGGTGGAGCGGACCCGGAATTTGCGGCTGATCAAGGCTGCCCGGATGGAATATGCGGAGCAGCAGACAGCCAAAGTCCTTTTCCACAACCAGTTTAAGGCCAGCATCTGGGGCGTGTTTTCCAGCAGCAGCTCGGTTATCCTTATTGAGCTTCTGAGTGCTGCAAGTATGATCGTCACCTTTGTGGTAGGCAGAAATATGGTTACTTCCGGTGAGATCACGATCGGTAAGCTTCTGGGCTTTTACACCATTTCCGGTATGCTTGCGGTTCGGCTGATCCAGCTGATGCTCTTCTACGGGCAACTAAAGCAGGGTAACGGCCGCATGGAAAAGATCTCTGAGATCCTGGATGCTCCCGAAGAGAAGCGGGACGGAACACCGCTGGATATAGCGGACTGCGATATCATTGCGGAAGACGTAGCATTTTCCTATGATGCGCGTGCTGCATTGCAGGATGTCAGCTTCCGGATCCCCAAGGGAAAAATCACGGCGATCATAGGTTCCAACGGTGCCGGTAAGTCCACGGTGTTCAAGCTTTTGGAGCGTATGTACGACCCTGCCGAAGGCCAGATCCGTTTTGGGGACACCGATGTGCGCAGCTTTGAGCTGACTTCCTGGCGGCAGTCTTTTGCCATCGTGTCTCAGGATAAGCCTCTGCTCTCCGGTACAGTGCGGGAAAACATCCTTTACGGTGTCCGCCGCAAGGTCAGCGATGAAGAGCTGGAGCATGTCGCGAAACTTGCCAATATCTTTGATTTTGTCATGGCCACGCCCGGCGGTTTTGATGCCCAGGTGGGTGTCAACGGCAGTAATTTCTCCGGTGGCCAGCGCCAGTGCATTGCCATTGCCCGTGCCATGATGCGCAATCCTGACTATCTGCTGCTGGACGAGGCAACATCCAATCTGGATGCCAAGAGCGAGCAGATGGTCAGCCAGGCACTGAAAAATCTGATGGCGGGTCGGACCACTGTCATGATCGCCCATAACTACTCCGCCGTCCGGGACGCTGACCATATCATTGTCATGAAGGATGGCAAGGTGGAGGCAGAAGGCACTCCCGATGAGCTGATGCAGACCAACGAGTATTACCGCACCTTTGCCACAAAGGCCGGCTGACAGAATGGAGGAATACGGCAAGTGAAATCGACTGTCACAAAATTGTATGACTATACCCAGTCCGTTCTTCCGGACGAATGCCGCCTGTGGCGGATCTCAGACAAAGAGCTGCAGGCGCACCTGGAAGTCCTGTCTGAAAACCATGCTTTCGAGGCATCCGTGGACACGGTTCAGATGGGCGACAGCGTTGCCTGCCGGAGCGAGAGCGCTGAGAGCCGCTGGAACCGTCCTGTGATGCTGTTCTATCCCGGTCGTGAACTTTGTGCGCCTGAAATAGAAAATGCCTGTGTCGGCGCAAAGCTGGGGCAGAAGCGCACCGTAACCATGGAGGGAGCGGAAGTGGTGCTGACGGTGGAGCATATCCTCCGCCGGAGCAATATGCCCATTGGGGATGCCCTTGCTAAGGCAGAGGGGATCGAGGGCGTGGAAACGCTGGATGACTACCGAAAGTGGTACCGCCAGGCCAACGAGCCTACCCGGGCACTGCATGCCTCCTATCGGGGGGCCATGTTCTTGCTCCACGAGATCGCCGAAAAATCCGAGTTTCTGCTTGATGAGGAAGAAAAGCGGGCTTGGCTCACCGACCGGGTAAACCGGATCTACGATGCCCTGGTGGATGCCGGCTTTGATCCCAAGATCCCCAAGGAGGGCTTTGACTTTCTGACCGAAGAACAGGCTAAGGCAAAAATGTATGCTGAAAGCGAGCACTTCTTTGCGGAATATGTGGCACAATGCTATATGCTTGAGAAGCTTACCGGCCGCACTGTGAAGGATGTTGTGAATGAACGCCTGCCGGCATTGGCAGCAGGTGTTGGCATGACCGTAGAGGCGGTCATCAAGCAGAGCGGGGAAGCGATGATCTACGGAAAGTTTGCTTCAGAAAGCGCTATGGAAGCATTGAGCGAATACACAAAGCAATTTTTGGAGGAATGAGCTATGGCTGTATACGAAGCGACAAGCAACAATGTCGACGAGCTGCTGAAAGCAGACTATGCGGTTGTGGACTTCTACGGAGACCACTGCGGTGCCTGTGTGGTGCTGGAGCCTGTTTACAATGAGGCTTCCAATGATCTCGCAATGATCCGCTTTATCAAAGCCAATGTTGACCAGGATCGAGACTTGGGTGAGCGTTTCAGCATCAAGGCGCTGCCCACATTGCTGTTCTTCCGGAACGGCCAAGTGGTACACACCGCTGGTGGTGCCATGGACCGTAAGATGCTGAACAGCCACATCGCTAAGCTCTTGTATTAAGGAGATACCTATGGGAAGAATCCGACTGAACGAAAATCCTGATGTTGTGCGGACAGTCCGGGAGGGCTTAAAAAAGACAGGTGGCTATTGCCCCTGCCGCACAGAGCGGACGGAGGAATATAAGTGCGTATGCCAAGAGTTTAAGGACCAGTGTGCTGACCCTAACTATGAAGGCTACTGCCACTGCCTGCTGTACTACAAGGAAAAGTAACGAAAATAAGCCCGGCACACCGTGCGGTGCGCCGGGCTTAGATACCTTGTTAGATAAAATGGATACCTCTGCTGACCAGGAAGCTGCGAAGCTTTTGATACTTGTCTCGGCTTACGGGCAGACAGGTCTGATCATTCATAACGGCCTCATAGGTCTTTCCAAAAAGGGCGGACCGTACAGAGATGATATTACTTAGCGGCACCAGATAGGACTGGTGGATTCGGAAAAAACCGAAATCAGAGAAAATAGCTTCCATCTCATCCATGGTCCGCCGTACGATGTATTCATCCCCATTGGTGCAATGAAGCTTGATGACTCGCTTATCCTTACCGATATAGGAAATTTCAGAAGGAGAGAGCAATACAAAGCCGATGCTGGTATCCACAGCGATCCTCTCCCGGGAATAGTCGCTGGTGCTTGGCTGGTTGTGTGCCGCAAAGCGATCCAGGGTCTTTTTTAACCGCATCAGATCGATGGGCTTGGTTAGAAAGTCCAAAGGCTCATAGTCAAAGCTTCTGACAGCAAAATCCACATAGCCGGTCAGAAATACGTACTTCACATGGGGTTGATTGTCCCGGATGTACTCGGCAATGGAGAAACCATTGGTGTCTGGCATATCGATGTCCAGAAAAGCCAGATCGATCTTATGGGTCTTCAGAATATCCATAGTCTGGGCCGCGTTTTCGGCGCAGTGGATGTTTTCCGGCGCTACCAGCTGGGACATAGCACTGTAGGAAAGATGAAGAGAGTTCTTGTCGTCATCTACGATGAGAATGGTTGTGGGATTCATTTTGCACCTCCTTGGATGCTCATAGGGATCTTTGCCACAAAATGAATGATGTCATCGTCCATTCGGGAGTATACAACACCCCGGTAACGGCTCAGTAGATTCTGGATACTGCTCAGGCCAATACCTTCGTGACCTTCCTTGTTAGAATGTCCGGGCTTATAAATATCCTGCAGAAAGCTGGCTGTGTTTTCTTTGGGAGTCACCTTATTGGCAACATGGATGATACAGTCCTCACCACGCTTCAGGATGTACAGATGAATGCCAAAGGATTTATCCTTGTGTGTACGAACTTCATCGATCGCATTTTGCAGGAGATTACCGATAATCTTGTTGGTCTCATAAACGCTGGTGACTACATTGGACAGATCATTCTGAATATCCATATGCAACTCAATGCCGTATTCGAATGCCATGGTTCGAAAACTGAATACCAGCGCGGCGATCGCGGGATCTTTGATAGGCAAATAGGTATTCATTTCTGTGGAATCCCGCACCAGATTATCGAGGTAAGCGCGGCATTCGTCCATATCACCCTTACGGAACAGACCGGCTAAGGCTTGTACATGAAAATTATAGTCATGGCGCTGTGAACGGATGACGCTCATAAACGCCTGCATTTCATTGCGGTAATCCTGTTCTACCAGGGTTGCCAGCCGCTCCCAGCGGTATGCCACCATTAGACATGCAGCGTAAACTCCGCAACCGTAAAGTGTGCAGCTGCAAATAAAGGCACCAATGGATGCAAAGCTTTGAAGTCCGGGAACGATCAGGTAGAGGAACACGCATTCACACACTGCCATCAAACCCAGAACTACCCAGATATAACCTTTGCGAATGGTGAACCGCTCCGGGCTTTTGCTCTCAAAAAACGCCTCCCAGTCAGCAGGTGGGAAGAAACCGCGGCAGAAGAATGCCACAAGCACCAGTGCGGTGCACATGGCAGTCGATACAGGAATCGCGGCAAGAGGCTTCCATGCAGAGCTGACAAGCCAACAGTTTCCGGAAAGCAGGCAATAGGTCCCAACGGACAGGAAATAGGCAAGCAAGTGGTTTTGCGGTGGCTGCTCCTTGGTCAGGGGCAGGAGAAATGCCAGCGGAAGCAGAAGTAACGGTGTAACATCAATGGCAAAGGAAAAACGTGAGAGCAGGTATGCAACACCGGTGCAGATCACAGCAGCGGGGAATATTCCCTGTAAGACGGCTGGCTTTTCACAGTGAAAGAACAGGCAGACTACCGCCCATGCAGCTGCGGTGCATATGCATATATAAAAAAGCTGCACGGAAACGTCACCTCGCAAAAACAGCAGAAAAAATACGAAATTTGATTGTATTATACAATATATCCTGCCAGAGTGCAAGAATTAACCAGAAAGGAAATTTGAAAACCATGGATAAACATGTAACCTTTTCTCCCCAGGGCGTTTGCGCCCGTGAGATCAGCTTTGATATTGTGGACAACCACATTTTTAATGTGAAGTTTACGGGTGGCTGTGCCGGAAATACCCAGGGTGTAGCGATCCTGATCGATGGAATGGAGGCCAGAGCTGCAGTCAAGCGGATCAAGGGCATCAACTGCCATAACGGTACTTCCTGCCCGGATCAGCTTGCGGCCGCCATCGAGCAGTGCCTGAGCGACATGGGAGCGTAAGTATGATCAATAAGCTATATGATTTCAAGGATGTCGTAATTCCGGATGCTTTGCTGAAGGCATCCGTGAGCCATGAGGAAATAGACGGCGAGCTGTACCTGGCAGCGCAGCGGTTTACGACCATTGCACCTGCTTTTGATGGAATATGCAACGGGGATATTGTTGTCCTGAAAATTCCGGACGAACAGCATCCTGACGGTGTGCAGCAGGTGTTTGTCAATATGGGAAGAGGTTTCTTTGATTCTGAGGAAGCCTTGCTCGGCCTGTGCGCAGGCGTGCAGACACAGGTTTTCTGCGAAGGCAAGACAGTTCCTGCGACCATTCTGGCGGTGAAGCGTAAGCACATCCCGAAACTAACAGATGAATCTGTATGTCAGCTGAAAATTGAGGGAGTCGCTACCATAGCCGACTATGAAAACTATGTTTTCGAGAACAAGGTAGCACAGCAGCGTCAGCGCAGAATGAAGGGTATTTTTGAAATCGCCAGCAAAGCTGTGCTTGCACATACGGAATTTGCCCCTATCGGAGATGACAACGAGTGGTACCGGACCCTTTACAACGGTACTATGATACAGCTTGAGACCATGGCACAGCAGACAGGGAAATCTGTCGATGAGATCATGCCGGAAGCGCTTCGCATGTCCGGTAAGACGGCAGATGAATGCCGCCGTGCGTTGAAAGAAATGTGCGAGGAGCATGTGAAGCTGGGCGCTTTAGGCTTGTACTATGCCAAGCAGGACGGTGTCGAATACACCCTGGAGGAAAGTATTGCACGGATGCAGGCGTATATGCCTCAGCTAGGGCAGACCGAAATCTCCGAGGTGGAAGAGAATATGCTGATTAGCGATATCATCCAGCGCTATAAAGAATATTTCCAGAAAGTCATCAGCGATTATTACGGAGATAAAATCCAGGTGGTTCTACAATAAATTATATAGTCAGAAAGATGTTCCTGGAGGTGAATCATGGTAACTTCGGATATTACTTATGGGCAATATGTGCAGATATTACACGAGGAACTGATCCCTGCGATGGGATGTACGGAACCTATTGCGATTGCTTACGCAGCAGCCAAAGCAAGATCTGTGCTAGGCACAGTTCCTGATTGCCTGATAATTGAAGTCAGCGGTAATATCATTAAAAATGTTAAGAGTGTAGTTGTACCCCATACCGGTGGTTTGCGGGGAATCTCATCCGCTGCTGCGGCAGGTGTCATTGCCGGAGATGCCGCACGTGAGCTGGAGGTAATCTCGCAGGTAAGTGATGCACAGATCGAAGCTATCCGGCAATACCTGCAATTAGCTGCGATCGAAGTGCGTCATGCCGAAACACCTTATGTTTTCGATATTATGATCACAGCCCGCCATGGAAATGAAACTTCTTTTGTTCGTATTGTGGAACACCACACAAATATCGTTTCTGTTAGAAAGAATGATGTTGTCCTGTTCGAAAAAGAGATCATTGCGAAGACAAACGGATTAACTGACCGTAGCTGTCTGAACATTGCGGATGTTATCGAATTTGCCAATAGTGTGAATCTCAGTGATGTACAGGATGTACTTGAACGACAGATTGAATACAACATGGCAATCGCAGAGGATGGCTTGAACAATCCCTATGGTGCCAATATTGGAAAGACACTCTTAAAAAACCATCCCGGTGATCTATCCTACAAAATGCGGGCCTATGCTGCGGCTGCCAGTGATGCCCGGATGAATGGCTGTGAAAAGCCTGTGATCATCAATTCCGGCAGCGGAAATCAAGGGATTACTACCAGCGTTCCTGTTATCGTATATGCAAAAGAAAAGGGCATCTCCGAGGAGCAACTTCTGCGCGGCCTTTGCGTCTCCAATCTGGTAACGGCGCATCTGAAAACAGGTATTGGACGGCTTTCTGCTTATTGTGGTGCAGTAAGTGCGGGCTGCGGTGCGGCAGCAGGTATTGCTTATTTACAGGGCGGCGGATACGATATGATTGCCCATACAGTTGTTAACGCGCTTGCCATGGATTCCGGTATTGTATGCGACGGAGCAAAGGCTAGCTGTGCAGCAAAAATCTCTTCTGCCATTGATGCAGGATTGCTGGGGCTTGAGATGTATCAAGGAGGCAATCAGTTCTATGGTGGGGATGGTCTTGTCAAGAAGGGCGTAGAAAACACCATTGCTACTATTGGAAAACTTGCCCAGGATGGCATGGGCGAAACAGACAAAGAAATCATTCGGCTGATGATGGAGTAAATAGATAGGAGGAAAATCTGTGCAAATCGGAAGCTCAATTCACAATTTCCGCATTACCAATGTCCGGAGCCTTCCGGAAATGAACTGTAGTCTCTGGGAGCTGGAACACGAAAAGACGGGTACCCCGCTAGTATGGCTGGATAGGGCTGATGAGAATAAGACCTTCGCCATTACCTTCAAAACGATTCCAGAGGACTCTACCGGCGTGTTCCACATTCTGGAGCACAGCGTTCTGTGCGGCTCGGACAAGTATCCTGTGAAGGAACCCTTTGTAGAGCTGCTGAAATCCTCTGTCAACACATTCCTCAACGCTATGACCTATCCGGATAAGACGGTATATCCCATCAGCAGCCGCAACGACAAGGACTACCTGAATCTTCTGGATGTGTATATGGATGCGGTGCTGCATCCCGCCATTTACCACAAGCCGGAGATCTTCCGCCAGGAGGGCTGGCGATATGAGCTGCGGGACGGCGAGGCGCCTGTCTACCAGGGCGTTGTGTTTAATGAGATGAAAGGCGCTTATTCTTCGGCAGATTCCGTTCTGGAGCATGCCATGAATCGTTTGTTGTTCCCGGACAACTGCTACAGCGCCGAATCCGGCGGTCACCCGGAGCATATTCCGGATCTGACCTACGAGCAGTTCATCGCCAACCATCAAAAGTACTATCATCCCTCCAATGCCCGGATCATCCTCTGCGGCAGTGTGGATCTGGATGCTGCACTGGCACACATTGATGCTTACTTAAAGGATTATGACCGGCAGCCTGCAGACTTTACAATCCCTATGCAGGCTGCTGTGCCTTACCGGGAGGAGCGGACGATTTATGAGATTGGGGCAGAGGAATCCACCGCCAACAGAACCATTATTTCCTGTGGCTGTATGCTGGGTCGCTTCGACGAGCAGGAGAAGCTGTACGCTGCTGCTGTTCTGAAGGATTACCTGGCAGGCGACAATGACGCGCCCCTGAAGCAGGCAATTCTGGGTGTCGGCTTGGGCCAGGATGTAAAGGTCAAACTTCACGACGGCATTCAGCAGAACTGGATCTCCTGGGAGATCTGGAACACCGATGAAAATAAGGTAGATGAGATCAAAGCTGCCGTTAACAGGGTGCTGACAGAGCTTGTAGAAAATGGACTGGATAAGGCTCGCTTGGAAGCCTGCTTTAACCGGTTTGCTTTCCAGCTTCGGGATAAGGACGGCGGTTGGGCCCCCCGCAGTCTCAGTGAAGCGCTGACCATGCTGGACAGCTGGCTCTATGATGGCGATCCTGCCCAGTATCTGCTGACTAAGGATGCGCTGAACGCTCTGGAAGCCAAACTGGAAGGTGACTATTTCCGGAATCTGATCCGAGATCTATTCCTAGAGAATCCTCACAAGGCAGTGTCTATTCTGGTTCCCTCCCAGACCCTTGGCAAGGAAAAACAGGAAAAGGAAGCTGCCCGAGTGGCAGCAGAATGTGCCGCCTGGACAGCGGAAGACCGGATAAGGATCGAAGAAGAGGGCAAGTCGCTGACCCTATGGCAGCAGACTCCCGATACGCCGGAAGCTCTTGCCACAATCCCCATGCTGCAGCTTTCCGACATTGACCCGATTCCGGAAAAGCTGCCCGTCACTGTATCTAAGAAAAATGGTGTGACAGTACTGACCCATGATATTCAAAACGGCCTTACATATCTGAATCTTCACTTTGATGTTTCCGATTTGAGCGTGCATGAGTTGCCTGTTGCCGCTCTGCTTACAAAGCTTCTGGGTAAGCTGTCCACTGCCAAGCACAGCAGTGCTGAACTGCAGATGCTTACCAAGCAGAAGATTGGCAAGCTGCGCTTCGTCCCCAACGTCTATTCCGGTAAAAAATCAAGCGTACATCTAGGTGCTGAAATGGTTTGTCTTGCAAACCAGGGTGAGACTGCCGTAGCGCTGCTCTGCGAGATTCTTACCGAGACCATATTCGAAGATAAGTTGCTGCTGAGAACACTGCTGAACCAAATCATGATGCAGCTACAGATGGAATTTGTGGGTGCTGGTCACCAGTATGCCATGACTCGTGCGTGTTCCATGTTGACCGGACCCGGTGCAGCCAGAGAAGCCATGGTAGGTAGTTCCTTTATCCAGTGGGTAAAGGCTCAGTGTACCGCTGATGATGAGCAGTTGTATGAACTAGCTGCACAGTTGAAAGCAGTTGCGGAAAAGGCATTCTGCGCAAAGCGTCTGACCGTAAGCTTGTCGTGCAATGCAGAAATGCTCCTTGATCCGGTTTTGCGTGCATTCCCGAAAGGAAGTGCCTCCGGTTCTGCACAACTTATTCCTAATACCACAGATCAGATCGGCCTGCCGATCCCTGCACCAATAGGCTTTGCTTCCAAGGCATCCAATATTAAAAACTATGGCGGTAGCTTCCACGGCAGCAGCTATGTCCTTACCAATGTATTGAACTTCAGCTACCTGTGGAATGAGATCCGCATCCAGGGTGGTGCCTACGGCTGCGGATTTTCCGCTCGTGACGATGGGGACCTGTTCTTCTATACTTACCGGGATCCTCAGCCTGGCCGGTCCTTAAATGTGTTCGATAAAGCAGTGGATTTTGTCCGCAACTTCTGTGCTCAAAAAATGGACTTGACACCTATGATCCTCGGCTCCATGGCTAGCGCTGATCCGCTGCTGAACACACAGATGAAGATCACTGTCGCGGAAAACCGCTACTTCAAGGGAATCACATACGAGGATGTCTGCCGTGTCCGCCACGAACTGATCTCTACTACTCACGAAGACCTTTTGGCATTAACGGATGTTTTGAAATATGTGGCAGAGGACAATGCCGTCTGTGTTGTGGCTGGCCAGCCGTTACTGGAAACCTGTGGAGAATTAATCTCGAAGATTCAGCCAGTCCTTTGACACAGCCGTAAGTAGTACCCTATGATGATTTCCATGCTTACGCCTCTGAACGCGACCATTATGCACGTTATTCTGTGTATGGCAGGCGGCGCGCTGTTCAGTGTCGGCCTTGGTGCGGTCAGCAACATCATCCTAAAGAAAACAAGCTTGGTTTAATGAAGTCTGCTTTGTAGCTGACAGAAATGTTTGCGTCGATGCCTACCTCGTTTGTGACTCTGAAAACAGCCGCAAATCTCACACATAAAATTCCAGCAGCATACCGATACCGCTGGAATTTTCGAAAAACGAACCTAATTACTATCTTAACAGAATTCGCTCAGGTAAAGCTGCCTTTATAGCCGACAGAACTTTTTTCGTCGATGCTTACCTCGTTTCAGGTACTGAAAACGGCTACAAAGCCAAATCTTGAATTTCGGCCACCGTATGTTGTGGAAACGCACCTCTGTGAAACCACAATATATGGTGGTGTTTTCAATCCTAAAAATAGTTTTGGACCTGCCAAGGGGTTTTAATTGGTAATTTCGTTTTATTAGATGCCGCCGGACAACACTCGTGGGTGCTGTCCGGCGGTGTTGGTTACATGGTCTGCCCTTCACTGTAGTCATATTCATAACCACTGGAACGCTGACCGTGGGCTTGCTTCTTTTTCTCGATTTTTTGCCGCTGCTTCCGGTCGATGGAATTTCTGCGGCGGATGAAGTTGTTGGCACTGTTTTGGATCATGCCAGCCAATCCCCGGAACAGTCCGAATACTGCGGATGTGGTCTGATGGTGGATGTGATTCTGTACCTTTTCCAGCAGAACAGAGGCATATTCATTTCCATGGCTGGCGGATGCTTTCAGCCACTCCATGCCCACTTCCAGATCCTGCGGCATTCCCTGTCCAAAGCAGTAGAGCTTACCTAGCTGGTATTCGGCATAGATATTGCCCTGCTCCGCTGCCAGTTCGAACATGGAGATAGCTTTCGGGACATCGCTTTCCAGATAAAGCTTGCCCATACCGTATACGGCATCCATATTTCCCGTGATGGCAACCTTGTGCGGATATTCCCTGGCGCGGTCCAGGTTTTTCTCTGTGCCGATGCCATGGAGATTCATGCTGCCCAGACGATAGTACAGCTTGTCATCCGGCATTTCCTGTTCAATCCGCAGGAAACCCTGATATGCCAGCCGATACCATTTTTCTGCTTCCCCCGGACTATCTGCGCACATCCGGCCAAGCTGATACTGGGCATAGGCATTGGGTTTGGACGGATGCTCGGCAGCCATTTTGTAATACTGTCCACCCGTTATTTTGTTTTTGTGATTTAGAGCGCCTGCTTCAGCAGGTTTCCCATCGTTGCCGCCGCCTGTTCCTGCACCTTGTTCGTAGCGTGGGTGTAGGTGGCAAGGGTGAATCCGGCGCTGCTATGACCCAGCATGCTGGATACAGTCTTGACATCGATTCCGTTCTGCAAGGCAAGGGTAGCGAATGTGTGCCGCAGATCGTGGAAGCGGATATGTTCCAACCCGGCATCCTTGAGGATCTTCTGATGAAGCTTTACTACCGAATCGGGGTGGTACATTCCACCGCTTACCGGCGA
>JAGAUY010000037.1 GCA_017620525.1 Oscillospiraceae bacterium
GTATACTCCTGAGGTCGGGTATCCAGTGAAAAATCCCGCTGTGTATGCATCTGTCCGGGGTTTGGAGAAAAGCCGCAGTCGGAATAGTATTCCGTATAGCGCATATCGAAGCTGCCAATGCTTCTGCCGTAATACAGATGGCGTACGAAGCCGTTGTCATCGGCAAAAAGCTGGTAGGTGGTATGGGCAGTATTCAGGGAAAACAATCGGTTTTCTTTGTCAATTGCGATGCTCATGGGAAATGCTCCTTCCAAGGAAATCAGGCGTCCAGCCCGGCAAGCCGGGCCGGACGCCAACATTCTTAGATATTTTTTTTGATATTATTTGCCGCCGGTCATGGCGATGCCTTCGATGAACTGCTTCTGGAACAGCAGATACAGAATCACCATGGGAACCATGGCCAGCAGGCTTCCGGCCATCAGCACCGGGAAGTTGGTTGTATACTGTCCGTTTAGGGTGGAAAGACCCGCGGACAGCGTCATCATGTTCAAATCTGTGTTACAGATCAGCGGCCACATCAGGTCGGCGTATGCAAACACCGCGGTAAAGATAGACAGAGCCGCCAGACTGGATTTTGTCAGAGGCAGCAACACCTTGGTGAAGGTCTGCCATTTGGTGCAGCCATCCAGATAGGCTGCCTCGGCAATTTCATTGGGAATTCCCATATAGGCCTGCCGCAGGAAAAAGGTGCCGAAGGCACTGACAAGACCCGGGAATACCAGCGCGAAAATCGTGTTGGTAAGCCCCATTTTTGCCAGCATCTGATACTGGGGGATAATGAAAATCTGGCTGGGCAGCATCATCTGCATCAGCACCAGGCCGAACAGCAGATTTTTGCAGGGGAATTCCAGCTTGGCGAAGGCATAACCAGCCATGGAGCTGAACACCACCGCGCAGATTACCCGGAAGAAAATCAGCAGGAAGGTGTTTAAGTAAAGGTTCCAGAAGGGCAGGCTTTCCAGAGCCTTGGTGAAGTTGTCGAAATTCCACTGAGCCGGGAAAATCTGGGGCGGAATGGCCATAGACTCCGCCTGGGTCTTGAAGCTGGTCAGCAGCATCCAGACAAAGGGGAAGATCATGGTAATGCTTCCCGCAATCAGCGCCGCGTAGACCAGCGCTGTGGAGACCTTTCGAGAGGAACTTAAATTGTTTTTCATGGCTTACACCTCATAGTTGACCCACTTTTTCTGCCCAATGAACTGTACGATGGTAACGAGACCGATCAGCAGCACCGTCCAGATGACGATGGCGGATGCGTAGCCCTTGTTGCCGGCGATGAAGCTCTCCCGGTAGAACAGGTACATCAGGCTCTGGGCGCTGGTGAGGGCAGGGTTGGTCTGCTCCACCATCATGTAGATCAGGTCGTATACCTTTAACGATGCCATCAGGCGCATAATCAGCACCACAAACAGGGTAGGCGAGACCATGGGCAGGGTGATCGTAAAGAACTGACGAACCTTTGACGCACCGTCCATCCCCGCCGCCTCATACAGAGACTTGGAAATGTTCTGAATGCCGGACAGCAGCAGAACTGCGTCGTAACCAATGGCGCTCCAGATAGCGACAATCGCGCAGGTAATCATGACCACATTGGGATCTGTCAGCCACCGGACATTGGCACCAAACAGGGTGTTGATGATGCCGTATTCGGTGTTGAAAATCCACTTCCAGACCATAGCCACCGCAGCCGGGGCAACAACCATCGGCAGGAAGTAAATAGCGCGGAACACCGTTTTGCCCTTGATCTTGGCGTTGAGCAGCACCGCCACCAGCAAAGACAGGAACACACCAATGGGCACTGTCAGAATACAGAAGTAGACGGAGTTCCATGTTGCCTTCCAGAATTCCGGGGTCTGGAACATTTCGATATAGTTCGCAAACCCGCAGAATTCATAGGCGCCAAAGGCCTTGGTTTTGGAAAAGCTCATATAGATGGTCTGGAAGAAGGGGACGATGTTCAGAATCAGAAGGCCAATAATGGTGGGCGCCACCATGGCAAGACCCCAGGTACTGCCGTTGCGGGCAAGCTTTGATGGTTTTTTCATTCTGTAACCTCCCTATGACAGTAGGTTTTATTTCGCGCTGGCAGCATCGACGATGGACTGCATATTGGCAAGGCCGGCTTCCAGCTCCACCTGACCGGAATAAATCTTCAGCAGCTCGTCGCTGACCTTGCTCTTCCACTCGGGGCGGGAGGCGTTGTTCACGCTCTGGATGCTGTAGTCAAACATATCGATGAAGCACTGTACATCAATGGGATAGTCCTTGAAGCATCCAACCCAAGTCTGCTCCAAGCCCTGATAGGCGGGAATCGCAGCGCCGCTCTCGCCCTGAATCCGCTGGCCTTCCTCGCTGCCGAAGAACTTCAGCACATCCTTGACGGTCTCCAGATTCTTGTTGTTGGCGGCAGTGGCGTAGCACAAGCCGTTGGAGATGGTGGCACGGCCATCACCGCTGGCGGGGTTGGGGCACTTGGGAAGTACGGCCACATCCCACTTACCTACCATGTCGGGGTAGTTCTGCAGCTCGGGCAGGATATTCCAGTTGCCCTCCAGGAACATGGCGCCCTTCTCGGAGAAGAAGGCAGTACCGGGAGCGGTTTCGGCGAAGTAGTTCTGGTCGGGGCACCAGGGGTTCTTCTGCAGCTCAATGTAGAACTTCATGGCATCGGCGGTAGCAGGCAGGGTGTAGCCGGCCTGAGTCTTGTCCTCGTTCAGAATGTAGCCGCCAGCCTGATAGACGAAGTTCCAGTAGCCCAGCTGCTCATCGGCATAGGCCATGTAACCGTACTTGCCGGTGGCGTTGTAAATCTTCTCGGAGGCGGACACCAGATCATCCCAGGTCCAGTCGGCGGTGGGGTAGGCAACCCCGGCGGCATCAAACATTTCCTTGTTGTAAACCAGACCCACGGTGTCCTTGTCCTTGGGAACGCCGTAGTAGGTGCCGTTGGAGCCGCTGACATTGGACAGGGAAACCTCAGAGAACTTGTCCGTCTCGATGATGTCGGTGCAGTCTGCCAGAATACCGTTGTCGGCATATTTCAGCAGCTCGTTGGTGTGCATCCAGAAGATGTCGGGCATCTTGCCGCTGGTTGCAGCAGCTTCCAGCTTGGTCCAGTATTCGTTCCAGCTGGTGACTTGCACTTCGATGGTTACGTTGGGGTTCTTTTCGGAGTAGGCGGCACACATGGCCTCCATACCGGCCTTCTGGGCAACGTCCCAGATCTGGAAGGTCAGGTTAATTTTTCCGTTGGAGGAACCACCGGAGCTGCCACATCCGGCAAGGCCGAGGGCCAGTGCGATCACGAGGATCATCGCAATGATTTTGGTACGCATTCTCATGGTCATTCTCCTTTTTTGTTATAGAGTAGTGGGATTTAGGGGGAACGCGGCCGTGTTTTTGGGGTTACGATACACGTTTCAGCATTTTGCACGAAATCTTGCTGTTTGAATTGTGCATAGTGCACATTGCACAATTCAATCGCCTGTTTTCTGCCATTATTATACATTTTGACCACGGATTTGGGAATGCCAAAAAGCGTTTTTTTATATTCCAATTTGTAGGTTTTGGCTTGATTTTTGTAAGGTCATAATGCATAATGGTATATATTACATAAGGAGGGAGCACGATGACCAGTTCTGTCATTACGCCCAATAAGCTGAAGTTCCATGTTTTCCGGGATGAGCGTTTTATTGACCTGAACCTATACCAGTTCGGGTGGGAGCGAACCGAACCGCTCCATTCCTACGGCCCCCATGCCAGAAATCACTATCTGTTCCACTATGTGATTTCCGGGAAGGGCACGCTGTTTGCCAATGAGCAGGTTTATGAAATTACCGGGGGACATGGATTCCTGATCGTTCCTGGGCAGATCACCACCTACCGTGCAGATGAACAGGAGCCTTGGGAATATACCTGGATTGAGTTTGACGGGCTGCGGGCACAGGAAAGCCTGCGGTTGGCTGGTATCAGTGGGGCAGAGCCGATCTATACACCTGCCAATCAGGAGACAGGAGATAAACTGCTGCAACAAATGCTCTATATTGTCAATAACGGAAATGCCGACCCCATACGTCTAATTGGTCATGCTTTTTTGTTCCTCGCCCAACTGGTTGAATCCTCTGCCTACCGGAGTTACCAAAACGTCCGCCGCCTCCGGGACTTCTATATTAAGGAAGCGCTGTCATTTATTGAGTCTAATTTCCAACGGGATATTACCATTGAAGAAATAGCCGCCTTCTGTGGTCTGAACCGGAGCTACTTTGGAAAAGTGTTCCGGGAAACCATGGGAGAAAGCCCGCAGGCATTCCTTCTACATTACCGGATGGCCCGAGCTGCTCAACTTTTGAAGGAAACCAGGCTGTCTGTAGGCGAAATTGCCCAGCAGGTCAGCTACGACAACCAACTGCATTTCTCCAGAGCATTTAAGAATGTCCACGGTGTCTCTCCCCGAGAGTACCGGCAAACGCATTTTGTTGCGTTTGCCCCTACGGATAACGGATAGATTTCTGCTTATCTGCCGACTAGCCAAAGTCTTGAATCATATGTATTTGCGAAAAACATACCCCGGCTCTCCCGTGTGAGCCGGGGCATCGTGTATATAGCTGTCATTCGTCATTCTTTCCTTCCTGTGCCAATCGCACACCCACCAGAACCCCATGCACAAATCCATTCCGTTCATGGTCCCGGCAGAGGGTGCAAACGGGGTTGATAATCCAGTCCATTTCCTGTAGTGGCATTCCGTTCAATGCATGATACAGTTCTGCAA
>JAGAUY010000038.1 GCA_017620525.1 Oscillospiraceae bacterium
GTTGCACGCGCAGTTTCTGGCGAGACATTTGGATGAAAATGATTTGCAGTGTGCTGTGATCGCAGTCTTGGTGGATTTGGGATTTGCAACGAATCGGGATGGATTCGCGTACCTGGTTCAGGCGGTCATGCTGTTTGTGGGAGATCCTTCGCTCAGAGCGACGAAGGATATTTATTCCCTGATCAGCGGGTGTGCCGGCGCGGGGGATGACGGTCTGATCGAGAACGCGATTCGTTGTGTGATCTATGAAGCGTGGGAAAACAGGGATGAAAGCGTGTGGCGGATCTACTTCCGCTCCAACCAGAACGGCGCGGTGAAGAAGCCGACCAACACATCGTTTATTTCACAGGTCGGGTATTTTATGATTTTATGGCAGGCGTGCTGCAGAAAGGAGGCCCGTATTGGAAAATAACAAGATCTTATCCAGAGAGGATCTGGAGCAGCTGCCCACACAGCAGCTGGATGAAATGCTCCATGCGGAGCTTCGCAGGGAACCTGCCGACGGAGAGGCGGTGCGGGCGATCCTGAGTGTCCTGAAGCAGCGGGAAGCCGCCCGGCCGGCAGAGATCATGCCGGAGAGCCGCGCAGCCTGGGACGCGTACAGAAAGCGCGGGCGCCGCGGATTTGTCCTGAAGGCAGCATCCTTGGCAGCGGCCCTGCTGGTGCTGTTCGCGGCGATACCGCAGCAGGTGGAAGCGGAAAGCTTCTTCGGAAGGCTGGCCCGATGGACGGACAGCATCTTTGAGCTGTTTGCCCCGGGCGAGGATACGGAGTCCGATGAGTACATATTCGAGACAGATCATCCTGGTCTGCAGCAGGTGTATGACACTCTCGCGGAATTGGGGGTTACTGAACCGGTGGTCCCCACATGGCTGCCGGAGGGGTTTGAATTGACGGAATGTAAAGCTCAGGACACTTCGAGAAAAACGAAAATGATCGCTGTTTTCAAAAATGGTGAAAACTTTATTTTATTCAAGTTTGATGTCTACAAAGAAATTGCGAACGTTGAATACCAAAAAGATGAGACAGCAGTGGAGGAGATAGAAATGAGCGGTGTGACCCATCAGCTTCTTCAGAATAATAAAAAATGGGTTGGGATTTGGACCAGAGATAATATAGAGTGTTCTATTTCTGTAGATTGCCAAAAGGATACGCTTGTTGATATTCTCAGGTCAATCTATACAACGGAGGATTAATAATGAAACGATTTTACAGATGCGTGTGTTTACTTTTGGTAATGACAATGTTAATGGCCGTTCCTGCGTTTGCTGCGGAAGCAAGAGCCAGTGATTATTTTTGGAGCAGCAGTGTGTATCTGGACAAGAGGTCCACAGTCACATTCGAAGCTTGGTTCGACGTTGATGCTGTCAGCACCATGGATGTGCTGGGCGCAAGCGAGATCAAGATCCAGCAGTCGTCTGACGGAGAAAACTGGACGACGGTGAAGACCTTCACCAAGGAATCCTATTCCAATCTTATCTGCAAAGATACTGCCAGCCATGCATCCTATGTCACTTACACCGGCACGGCAGGCTATTACTACAGGGCAAAGATTACCCTTTACGCAAAGAAGGGGACCGGCAGCGGCGAATGGACCCGCTACACTTCTTCTTTGAAGCTGTAACTTTACATGATGCGGCGCCGCGTCAGCTGTAGGCGCCGCAGCGATCCTTTTGGCAATCCTGGCCCCTCCCATTTGGGAGGGGCATTTTTTATTTCAGCCGTTCAGCCAGCGTGGCGATGAACTGCTTGTTGGAGGGCGGCTTCCTTTCGTCCGGGAAATATCCGGCCCATACCTCCGGATCTCGGCGCTCCCAGGCATCTAGGATCACCACCCGGATGGAATGCTCCACGGCGTGCCAGTTCGGATAGGAGTAATACTCCGCGACGCGAGGGTACAGCTCCTTGCTCAGGCTCTGAGCGTCATCCAGCGCAAACAGTGGGATCGCGATGCACAGATGTCTGTATCCGGCCCGATGAACGGCAAACTGCAGCTCACGGAGCATCTGCCGCGCAAGAGCCTGCATCGTGGGAATATTTTGCTGGGTATGAGTCATCACGAAAACCTCTTTTCGATGAAATTCTACAAAAAGGATATCATGGGGCTCTGGGATAACTCAACCTACAAAATCCGAGAATTTTCGAGATTTTCCGGAGGGCAGAAAAAGAACTCAGAATTCTGATTGATTGTGGCGGCGAAATGTTGTACCATAACAGTGAGGTGATGATTGCATGGACAGAATTGAAATCTTAAAGAAATGGATCGCTGAAAGCAACCGCATCGTCGCATTCACAGGAGCTGGCGTAAGCACAGAATCCGGCATAAAAGATTTCCGCAGCCCGGACGGTCTGTATAGCGAAAACTGGCGGCCTAATGAACAGGGTTCTACCGAATCGGGCATTCCTGATTTCCGAAGTGTGGACGGCCTGTACAGCCAGAAATTCGACTATCCACCGGAGACCATCATTTCCCACACCTTCTATGAGCGCCGCCCGGAGTATTTCTTCCGGTTCTACCGGGAGAAAATGCTGCCTCTGGGGTTTGAGCCGAACATCACCCATAAGGTGCTGGCAAGATGGGAAGAAGAGGGAAAACTCTCTGCGGTGGTGACTCAGAACATCGACGGCCTCCACCAGAAAGCGGGCAGCAAGCGGGTCTACGAACTTCACGGCTCCGTCCTGCGCAATTACTGTGTCCGCTGCCGGAAATTCTATCCCGCGGAATTCATCCGGGACTGCGGTGGCGTTCCCAAATGCAGCTGCGGCGGTACGGTTAAGCCGAATGTGGTGCTTTACGAGGAATCCCTCGATCAGGACTGCATCGAAAAGAGTGTCATGGCGCTTCGCAGTGCGGATCTTTTGATCGTGGCGGGTACCAGCCTGACGGTGTATCCCGCGGCGGGTCTGATCAATTACTACCGTGGAAACCGCCTGGTGCTGATCAACCGGGACGAGACCCCTTACGACAGTCAGGCGGATCTGGTGATCCATGACAGTCTGGGCAATGTATTTTCCCAGCTGTAAATCTCTTTGTGGAGGTGCGCAGCGAATCTTTGACGATGCCCGGCAGAGTCGCTGCGCTGTTACAAAGAACATGATATGAAACAGGAACAGCCGGAAGGTCTTATGACCTTCCGGCTGCTTGGTTTACCGTTTTTTTCTGCGGCCTTTCATAACATAATACAGCCGCACGAGGGTGGACACCAGAATGATGCCGACCGCCATGACACCGGCGATGGAAGCGGTTTCCATGCCCTTCTGCCATGCCATATCGGTGTTGTTCTGGAGAATGTAACTCATGGTATAGTAGATGCCCGCTCCGGGAAACAGCGGGAAGGCAGAGACCACCAGATAAGAAATAGCAGGATATTTGCGGACTCTTGCCATGATCTCAGCATAGGTCGAAGCAACCACAGCGGCCCAGAAGTTGGCTCCGATCACATCGCAGCCAAGCCGGACAGCGGTCAGGTAGGCGGCCCAGGTGAGCAGACCGCCCAGTGAACACAGCAGGACGCCCATTCCGTGGACGTTCCAGAAAATCGCAAAACCGATACAGCCGATGAAGCTGACCAGGCAGTGGACGGCGAAGGAGTATGTGACGGTGTCGGCGCCGCCGGGCTGACCCCAGATGGGCGCGGTAACCTGCCATGCTGCAGCGGTGCCCAGGGCGATGGCCACGGCGATCATTACCACCTGCACCAGACGGTTGATACCAGAGTTGGTATCACCGTAGATGATATCGCGCATGGCGTTGGTAAACAGCAGACCCGGCACCAGAATCATTAGCGAGCCGATGATCACGGTATCCACATTGCTTGTCAGACCGAGTCCTGCGATGAGGTATGCCACCAGCGCCATGCAGAAGGAGGAAGCAATGGTGCTGAAAAAGGAGTTGGCTTTCAGGTCATCCATGACCTTGCTGACAAGGCCGATGACAATGCCGCAGGCGCCTGCCCAGAGACCATCCAGGAAGGTGCCGCCGAAGAACAGGGAAAAGCCGAAGGAACCGATGAAATCAGCAACCAGAAGCATGGGCAGCGAATAGGCCCGGCAGGAGGCCTTGGTATCTTTCATCCATTGAATGGCCGTTTCAGCGTCGGGTTTTTCGGAACAGATGCGGCGGCTCAGCGCATTATAACGTTCCACGGCTTCCATGTTGTTGCCGTGGGAACCGATGCGGCGCATCCGGGTCAGGGGTTTGCCGCTGGGGGTCTCGATGGAGACGGTCAGGCAGTTGGTGATGGCGAAGATCTCGGATTCGATGCCGTAGGTCTTCAGTACCCGGTAGACGCTGTCTTCCACGCGGAAGGTTTCCGCACCGCTCATTGCCAGCTCATATCCCAGCTCTGTGGCCATGTCCACAAGCAGATAGTAATCCATAACATCCCTCATTTTACGGAAGAATTACATTCAGTATACCATAGATCGTCAGAATTACAAGAAAAAACCGCCGGAATCCGGCGGTTTTTGCGGATGAAATTATTTCCGTACGAACAGCACGCCCAGGGTGCCGGGGCCGCAGTGGCAGGAGACGGTGCAGCCGGCATCGGTCTCGTAGATGTTTTCGAATTTGCCGTACTCGCTGACCGCACCCATAACGGCGCTGTAGCATTCGTCGGAGACCACAGTCTTGGTGACAAACAGAGTGCCGCCGTCCAGGTCGTCCCTGTTTGCCAGGCGGTCCTTGACATAGCTTGCCAGACATTTGTCGTATTTGCCGCGGTACTTCTTTACCACGGACATTTTGCCGTCCTTGACTTCGATGCAGGGCTTCAGATTCAGAAGATTTGCACCCAGTGCGGCGGCGGAGGAGCAGCGGCCGCCCTTAACCAGATAGTCCAGCTTATCCACAAGGAAGCTGGCTTCCACTTTTTCGGTAAAGGCACGCAGTTCCTCTGCCAGCTGATCCAGATCCGCAGCGGTCTTTGACAGTTCGCAGGCCTTCAGCACCACCAGGCCCTGACCGGTGGACAGATTCTGGGAGTCGATGACCCGGACGTTGGGGTAGTCCTCAGCTGCAAGGCAGGCATTCTGGTAGCAGGAGGAGAAATGGGAACCGATGTTGATATGGATCACGCCGTCATAGTTGGGTGCGTATTCTGCAAAAACATCGGCATATTCGCCGATGGAGTTGGCAGCGGTGGAGCAAAGGGCACCGCCCTTTGCCACATGGTCAAAGATATCCGCGGCGGTGATGGTAATGCCGTCCTTGAACTGTTGGTCCGCCTTGATGACGGTCAAAGGGACGAGGGAAATTCCATTGGACTCCAGCAGCTGCCGGGACAGGTCGCAGGTGCTGTCGGAGATGATCTTGATATTCATAGAGTGACTCCTTTCAGTATCAGTTGGATTGGGGAACCGGTTTTTTCATCATGCAGCAGTTCGGTTCCACTTTTTTTCTGCGCAGGTATCCGGCGCCCCAGTCCCGCATGGCGGTCAGAATGGGCATCAGGCTCCGTCCCTCTTCTGTCAGGGAATACTCCACCTTGGGAGGGACCACAGGGAAGACCTCGCGGTTTATGAGTTTGTCAGCCTCCAGTTCCCGCAGCTGCTGAGTCAGCATCTTGGGAGTTGCTCCGTGGATGACTTTCCGCAGCTCGGAAAAGCGCAGCTTGTTTTCTGCAAGATGCCAGAGGATCAGCGCTTTGTATTTTCCGCCGATCAGCTCCAGCGTGGCTTCTACGGGACAGTTTTCTCGCTGTACCATACGGACCTCCTTATAGTATCAAAAAGGGTACTAATGCACCAAATTGTGCATACTTGCATTTTTGGTATCAGATGCTAGAATAGTATCACAAGCATACTCCAATGTCAATATTCAGAGGTGAAGCTATGAAACTGAAATTCAATGTAACTGGCATGACCTGTGCGGCCTGCGCGGCCCGGGTAGAGAAGGTGACGAAGGCCGTGGCGGGTGTGCAGAAGGTTGAGGTCAATCTGCTGGGAGGCACCATGGTCGTGGAAGCTGCCGGTGAGGAGGTGGTGGAGCCCATCATTGCGGCTGTTATGAACAGCGGTTACGGTGCGTTCATTCCCGGACAGAAGAAGGAAGCCGGGGAAACTGCCGTGCCTGCGGACCATGCGCTGAAGGAAATGAAAAAGCGGATCATCGGTTCGGCGGTGTTTCTGATCATTCTGATGTATTTCACCATGGGTCATATGGTGGGATTGCCGGCGCCGCATTGGTATCACGGCACCGAGAATGCCATGGTGGCGGCGCTGCTGCAGTTTTTCCTGACGCTTCCGGCAGTGTACCTGAACCGGGTCTATTACAGCCGGGGTCTGAAGTCCCTGTGGCATAAAGCGCCCAATATGGATTCGCTGATCGCTGTGGGTTCCGGTGCGGCGTTGATTTATGGCATTGCCGCCCTGTTCCTGATGGCAGATGCCATGGGCAGCGGCGACTGGGAGACGGTTTCCCATTACAGCAGGAACCTCTATTTTGAGTCCGCCGCCATGATCCTGACGCTGATCACCCTGGGAAAATTTCTGGAGACCCGTGCAAAGGGCCGGACCGGTGATGCCATCCGTAAGCTGATGGATCTGAGTCCCAAGACCGCATCGGTTCTTCGGGACGGAACCGAAAGGGAGATTCCGGTGGAGGAAGTCCGTGTGGGCGACACCATCATCGTCCGCTCCGGCGGCAGCATCCCTGTGGACGGCACTGTCACCAAGGGCAGAGCCGCTGTGGACCAGAGCGCCCTCACCGGCGAAAGCGTTCCTGTTGAAAAACGCACCGGCGATACCGTCGCTGCCGCAACCATCAATAAGTCCGGTTATCTGGAGTTCCGGGCGGAGAAGGTGGGTGAGGATACGACGCTGTCGCAGATTATCCACATGGTGGAGGAAGCAGGCGGCTCCAAAGCACCCATTGCAAGACTTGCGGATAAGGTGGCGGGCATTTTTGTGCCTGTAGTCATGACCATTGCGGCCGTTACCTTTACGGTCTGGATGCTGCTGGGCAAGGGACTGGAGTTTTCTCTGACCAATGCCATCTCCGTGCTTGTCATTTCCTGTCCCTGCGCGCTGGGTCTGGCGACACCTGTTGCCATCATGGTTGGCACCGGACGGGGCGCCGGCATGGGTGTCCTTTTTAAGAACGCGGAGGCGCTTGAGAATCTGCACAAGGTAGATACCGTCGTGCTGGACAAGACCGGCACGCTTACCACCGGCAAACCTGCGGTCACCGATGTGATCCCCGCCGGTGTTTCTGAGCGGAAGCTGCTGGCGGTTGCCGCATCCATCGAAAAACACTCTGAGCATCCCTTTGCCAGAGCAATTCTGGAAAAGACCGGGGATATGGCTGCTGCGGAGGTGGCCGGATTTGAGACCATTCCCGGCCTGGGCGTCAGCGGCATCGTGGACGGAGTCCGTTACTATGGAGGTAATGAGAAACTGATGGCGGAGCATGGAATCGTTGTTCCGCATTATGATTCCCTGGCTTCTCAGGGCAGAACGCCGCTGTATTTCGCTGCAGAGGACGGCACCTACCTCGGTGCCATCGCTGCTGCAGATGTGCTGAAGCCGGATTCCGTTGATGCTGTTGCGCAGATGCGAAAACTGCATCTTGACGTTGTGATGCTCACAGGCGATAATAGACAGGTAGCACAGGCAATCGCAGCCCAGGCGGGCATTGAACATGTGATTTCCGATGTTCTGCCCGGCGACAAGGCCGGTGTGGTGAAAAAGCTTCAGGGCGAAGGCCGTCATGTACTGATGGTGGGCGACGGCATCAACGACGCGCCCGCACTGGTAACGGCCGACGTCGGTATGGCCATCGGAGCCGGCACAGATATTGCTATGGAATCTGCAGATGTGGTGCTGATGAGCGGCTCTCTGGGCGGTGTCAGCGATGCGGTGCGGCTGAGCAAGGCCACCATCCGCAACATCAGACAGAATCTGTTCTGGGCATTTTTCTACAACTGTCTGGGTATTCCCGTGGCGGCGGGTCTGCTGTCTCCCATCGGTATCACCCTGAGTCCCATGATCGGCGCGGCGGCTATGAGCTGCAGCTCTGTTTTCGTGGTCACCAACGCGCTGCGGCTGAATTACTTTAAGATCAAAAAACAAGTCAATGAAACGGTGGCCGAGCCCATCGTGGAAGAAATCGAGGAGGAAACGAATATGGAAACTGTGATCAAGGTTGAAGGCATGATGTGTCCCCACTGCAAGGCAATGGTCGAGAAGGTCTGCAAGGCGGTTCCCGGCACTGTTGATGCCGTTGTAGATCTGAAGGCAAAGAACGTCACCGTCACCGGCGATGCCGATCTGGAAGCGCTGAAGAAGGCCATTACCGACGCAGGTTATGAAGTGATCGGATAAAACTTTACTGTACGATTTATTGGACTATTGACGTGATAGAATACGGCCAGAAACCAAGAAAGGGTGATGGCAAATGTATTCCATGCGATATGTCCACGGTCACATTCAGGTATATGATATGAACGGCAAGTTCCTGTTCTCTGCGGACACGGAACGGGAAGCCAGAGAGGAATTGGAGGATTATGCGGAATCTGCGGCTTGACATTTGCTATGACGGCACCCGGTACCGGGGCTGGCAGCGGCTCCCGGGAGCGGATAATACCATTCAGGGAAAACTGGAAACGGCACTTTCCCGGATCCTGGGAGAACCCATCGAGGTCTCCGGCTCCGGACGTACCGATGCCGGCGTACACGCCAGGCGTCAGGTGGCCAGTTTCCACTGTCAGAGCACCATGCCGGCAGCGCAGATTCTGGAGCAGCTGCGCAGGTATTTGCCGGAGGACATCGGCATATACTCCTGTAAAGATGCTTCGGAACGGTTCCATGCCCGTCTCAATGCCCGCAACAAAACATATTGCTACCGGATCTGGAACAGCGAAATGCCCTGTGTTTTCGACCGCCGGTTCGTGACGGTGATCCCGGAAACTCTGGATATTGAAGCCATGCGCCGGGCGGCGGAGCATCTGAAGGGACAGCATGATTTTGCTGCCTTCTGCACCAATAAGAAGATGAAAAAGTCCACCATCCGTCAGATCCACTGGCTGAATATCGAGCGGACGGAGGAGGAACTGCGCATCAGCGTCAACGGAAACGGATTTCTGCACAACATGGTGCGGATTATGGTTGGGACGCTGGTGGAAGTGGGCAGGGGACAGCGGGATCCCGACAGCATCCCGGAGCTATTTGAAGGAAAACGTTCCGATGCCGGTTTCCTGATGCCGCCCCAGGGACTGTGCCTGATGGAGGTAGAATATTGAACATTCAGATCTTCGGTAAGTCGAAATGCTTCGACACCAAAAAAGCGGAGCGCTGGTTCAAAGAGCGCCGCATCAAATATCAGTCCATTGATCTGATCCGCTACGGCATGTCCGGCAAGGAATTCGACAGTGTCCTGCGGGCTGTGGGTGGAATCGATAATCTGATCGACTGGAACGGAAAGTCTCAGCAGATCACCAATATGAAGTATATGGACGATGTCCGGGCAAAGGAGGACAAGGTCTTTGATGACCCTGCGCTCATGAAGACCCCCATTGTCCGCAACGGTAAACAGGCGACGGTGGGGTATTGCCCTGAGATCTGGTCCGCCTGGGTATAATCAAGTACGAAAGAAGCTCCTCGCAAGAGGAGCTTCTTTCTGCGTTTTGCTGAAAAGTTGCAAACTTTTTGTTGCAAAACTGCCAAATGAGTGGTATGCTAGGAGGGAATTTGAAGTGGTGCTGGAAACATTGAATCGCTTTGTATGGGGTGCTCCTGCCCTGGTTTTGATTTTGGGCGTGGGTGTGTATCTGTCCGTCCGGACAGGCTTTGCGCAGATCACTCTGTTTCCCGCGGCATTGCGGTCGTTCCTTTCCAGTTTGCGCGGCGGAGAACGGGAGGACGGTGTATCTCCCTTTCAGGCGCTGTGTACCGCGCTGGCAGCCACCGTCGGCACCGGAAATCTGGTGGGCGTAGCAGGAGCAATGGCGCTCGGAGGACCGGGGGCTGTTTTCTGGATGTGGATCTGCGCGTTGCTGGGCATGGCAATCAAATTTGCCGAAGCAACTCTGGCAGTCCGTTACCGCATCTGCAGTCAGGGTGAGTACATCGGCGGTCCCATGTATATGATCCGCCGCGGATTGAGCAAACGATGGCACTGGCTTGCTGGGATCTACAGCTTCTTCGGCGTCGCCGCAGCCTTCGGGGTGGGAAATGCCACCCAGATCAATGCGGTGATCACGGGACTCAATGAGGTTCTTTCTTCCTTCGGCGGCCGGCAGACCCGCTGCGGAGATCTCGCAATGGGCATGGTGCTGGCGGCGATGATCGGAGCGATGCTCCTGGGCGGTGCGAAGCGGATCGGCTCCGCGGCTGAAATGCTGGTGCCTTTTGCCGCATGCACTTATGTTCTGCTGAGCGCCGGAGTCCTCATAGTGCGCCGGGATGCTGTCCCCGGAGCCATCGCCGCCATCGTCAAAGGGGCTTTTTCTCCTGAGGCGGTTACCGGAGGAATGCTGGGTTCGGCATTTCAGGCGCTTCGCATTGGGGTATCCCGGGGGGTATTTACCAACGAAGCCGGTATGGGAACGGCATCTATTGCCCATGCCTCTGCGCAGGTTCGTCACCCGGTCTGCCAGGGATTGATGGGGATTATGGAAGTGTTTCTGGATACCATCGTTATCTGCACCATGACGGCATTGGTGATTCTGGTCAGCGGCGTTCCGGTTCCTTATGGGACCGATGCCGGCGGCGCGCTGACGACCCGGGCTTTTGCATCTGTCTACGGAGAATGGGTCACGGTCCTGCTGGCGCTGTCGCTGTGCTGCTTCGCCTTTGCCACTGTGCTGGGATGGGGCCTGTACGGTGCCCGCTGCGCCCAGTATCTTTTCGGAGCCGGAGCCTGGAAATGGTTTGCTCTGGTTCAGGTGGCCGTGGTTCTTATCAGCGCGGTGCTGGAAACCGCCGCGATCTGGTCCCTGGCCGAGATTATGAACGGCCTGATGGTCATCCCCAATCTGATTGCACTGGTCATCCTCAGCCCGGAGCTGAGCCGGCTGACCATAGAATATAAAACAATATACGGCAGTCCCGCTGCCGTTGGAGGTACCTATGAGAATTTCGATTAATGCAAACCGCTGTCAGCCTTCTCCCATGCGTAAGTTCCACCCTTACGCGCTGGAAGCCAAGCGGATGGGTAAGAAAATCTATCATCTGAACATCGGCCAGCCTGACCTGCCCACACCTCAGGCATATTATGATGCCATCCGCAGCTTCGATGCTCCCACGTTGGAATATGAAGCATCTCCCGGTATGCCTGCGCTGATCGACGCGATCCGCCGGTATTATCAGACTCTGGATGTGTATCTGGATCCCCGTGATATCCTGATCACCACCGGCGGCAGCGAAGCACTGCTGCTGACGCTGCTGAGCATCCTGGATCCCTATACCGAGGTCATCATCCCCGAACCCTACTATCCCAACTACACCACTTTCGTCAATTCCGCCGGCGGTTTCATCCGTGCCCTGCCTACCAATCCCTGGGAGGGCTACCGCTATGCCGAGCGGGAGCGCATCGAAAGCCTGATCACGCCCAATACCCGCGCTATCCTGATCACCAATCCCGGCAATCCCACCGGTGTTGTGCTGACCCAGGAGGAGATGCGCATGATCGCGGACATTGCCAAGAAGCATAATCTGTTCCTGATCTGCGATGAGGTCTACCGTGAATTCTGCTATGATGATAAGTTCGGTGTTCCCACCATGGCCCGCTATCGCGATATCGATGAGAATCTGGTCATCATCGACTCTGTCTCCAAGCGGTTCTCCGCCTGCGGTGCCCGTGTGGGCTGCGTCGTGACCCGCAATCAGGAGCTGCAGCAGGCTCTGGTCAAGTTCTGCCAGTCCCGTCTGTCTGTTGCAACCATTGACCAGCTGGGTGCTGCCGCTTTGTATGATGTGGATCCCGGTTTCTTCCGGGAGAGCAAGGCTGAGTATAAGCTCCGCCGCGATACGGTTGTCAGCTGCCTGCGTCAGATCCCCGGCGTGGTGGTGGAGGAGCCTATGGGCGCCTTCTATGTCATGGCCAGTCTGCCTGTTGACGATGCTGACAAGTTCCAGCTGTGGCTGCTCCAGGAATTCGATGACAATGGCGACACCGTCATGTTTGCTCCCGGTGCACCTTTCTATGAGACTCCCGGCAAGGGCATCAATGAGGTGCGTATTGCTTACGTCCTGAAGAGCGAGGACCTGAAGCGAGCCATGGAGCTTCTGGCCAGGGGCATTGCCCGTTATCAGAAGGAAGTCATGAAGGTCGAGTCCATCACCAATGAATGATGCCATCATCCAGGTCGGCTTGGAAGCCGGCCTGGTTTTTGGTTACATTTGTCGAAATACAAAGAATGAGTTGAGGTAATTGCGTGATTACATTTATCTGCCTGTTTTTTCCACCGGTACTGTCGGTTTTTCTGTATGAAAAGATTCAGAAAATCCGCCTGGATCTGCGCAGCTTCTTTGGTTACTACTGCCTGGATGTGGTAATGGTCAATCTGATCTGCTTTATGGTCAAGCATTTTGTCCTGAATACGGCATCTGATTCCATGGCGGATCTGACGCCTGCCGGGGCCATGAATTATCTGGTGCTGGCGCTGGCGGCGGCAGTGGTGATGGCTTTCATCTGCGTGTTTGCAAAGAAGAATGTGAAGATCAGCAAAGAGGTTGCCGATGAAGAATACGAAGCTGTTTAAGCGGTTCAGCCGGAACATCATCTGGGGATGGCCGCTGCTGCTGGTCAGTCTGGTGTCGCTGTACTCCGCCAGATGGTATCTGGAGACCTATGGTCAGCTGGGATTTGCCGCGGTGCTGTTTACCCTGGGCAACAATCTTTCCGGCACCCAGACCGGTCTGATCACCGCGTATTTCCGGGATGGTTTTCTGCCAGCATTCCTGTGGAGCCTGCCTGCAGGATTCCTGCTGTTTTACCGCAGCGATGTTTCTGTGAATCTGACGTTTTTCAGCAAATGGAAGCTGCGTCTGTATCCCTGCAAGAACTGGTTCAGCGGGGCGGTGGCTGTGATCGTGAGTCTGGCGCTGCTGTACGGCGCTGCGGACAGATTTGGGATCATCGAATATGCCATGGGTGCCATGAATACCAGTACCCTGTATGAAGATGAATATGTTTTTCCGGAGGATGCATCCATCCGGTTTCCGGAAAAGAAGCGGAATCTGATCTATATTTTTATTGAATCCGCGGAAGTGACGTTTCTTTCGGAGGAACAGGGCGGCGCGCTGCAGCACGATGTCGTGCCGGAGATGTATGCCCTGGCCCGGGACAATGTGAATTTCTCGGATAATGAAGGCGTAGGCGGAGGCTACTCCATGTGGGGCAGCACCTGGACTGTGGGCGGCATGGTTGCCCAGACTGCCGGCGTTCCGCTGCGTTCGCTTACGGGCATTGGCGGTAATGATACCGGCGCCAACGGCGAAGCCTTTCTGCCTGGCCTTACCGGTATTACGGATATTCTCCATGAGAATGGATACTATCAGATGCTGATGGTCGGCTCCGACGGCAGTTTCGGAGGCCGGAACGAATACTATACCCAGCACGGCGTGGACCGGGTCTGCGATCTTTTTACTGCCTATGAAGACGGCATCGTGCCGGAAGGATACTATGTCTGGTGGGGTATGGAGGACCGCTATCTCTATGAATATGCCAGACAGGAGATCACGCGGATGGCCCAGGGAGATCAGCCTTTTGCCTTTACCATGCTCACTGTGGATACCCATCATGTGGGCGGCTATCCCTGTGCCCTGTGCGGCAGTGAATTTGACCAGCAGTATGAAAATGTCTTTGCCTGCACCAGCCGGCAGCTGAATGAATTTGTCGAATGGATCCGGCAGCAGGATTTCTATGAGGATACTGCCATCGTCATCTCCGGCGACCACCCCACCATGGACGCAGCGTTCATCAATGAGAATGTGGAAAGCCCCTTCTCACGCCGGGTCTACAACTGTTTTATCAACAGCGCAGCGGAGCCGGTCAGCAGCAAAAACAGGGTATTCTCCACCATGGATATGTTTCCGACAACTCTGGCTGCCATGGGCTGTGAGATCCCGGGACAGCGGCTGGGTCTGGGCGTCAACCTGTTTTCCGCGGAACCGACGCTGATGGAGCGCTATGGCTACGATGCACTGGATGCGGAGCTGGCGGCCAATACCCCCTTCTACAACTATATTTTCATCCATGAATATGAGCTGAACTGATTCTCAAACCTTGACAACAGTGCCCCGTCAATGGTAAAATACATAAGAATAGTCCTGCGTTGAACGGAAAGAGTAACAGAATCCAAACCTTCAGAGAGCCGGCGCCATCGGGTGGAAGCGCAGGCAGGGGAGGGCTGTGAAAGTGCGTCCGGGAGTGGGCAAGTGCATATCAAGTGATAAATGAGAGTGGAACCGCGAGTATGTTTTACCCGCCTCTTATGCCTTATGGTATAAGAGGCGTTTTTTATTTCTAAAATTATTATTGGAGGAATTCAATATGTATCTTTATAACTCTGTTTCCCACAAGAAGGAACTCTTTGTTCCCAACAACCCCGATATCGTCAAGATGTACACCTGTGGCCCCACGGTGTACCACTATGCCCACATCGGCAATCTGCGCAGCTACATCATGGAGGATGTGCTGGAAAAGGCTCTGCGCTACATGGGCTACAACGTCAAGCGCGTCATGAACATCACCGACGTCGGCCATCTGGCTTCCGATGCAGACACCGGCGAAGACAAGATGGTCAAGGGCGCCAAGCGTGAGAACAAGACCGTCATGGACATCGCCCGTTACTATACGGAAGCATTCAAGGCTGACTGCGACAAGCTGAACATCAAGTGGCCTGACGTCGTCGAACCTGCCACCAACTGCATCGACGAGTATATTCACATGGTTCAGACCCTGCTGGAAAAGGGCAATGCCTACTTTGCTGGCGGCAATGTCTATTTCGACACCTCCACGCTGGATAAGTACTACGTTTTCAATGACCACAACGAGGAAGACCTGGATGTGGGCGTCCGTGAGGGTGTTGAGGAAGATGCCAACAAGCGCAACAAGAACGACTTCGTTCTGTGGTTCACCAAGAGCAAGTTTGAGGACCAGGCCCTGAAGTGGGATTCTCCCTGGGGCGTCGGTTATCCCGGCTGGCACATCGAGTGCTCCTGCATCTCCATGAAGCATCTGGGTGAGGACCTGGATATCCACTGCGGCGGCATCGACAATGCCTTCCCCCACCACACCAATGAGATCGCCCAGTCCGAGAGCTTCCTGGGCCACAAGTGGTGCAACTACTGGTTCCATGTCCACCACCTGAACACCGAAGGCGGCAAGATGAGCAAGTCCAAGGGCGAGTTCCTGACCGTCTCGCTGCTGGAGAGTAAGGGTTATGACCCCATGGCCTACCGCCTGTTCTGCCTGCAGAGCCACTACCGCCGCAACCTGGTCTTCTCCTGGGAGAACCTGGACAATGCGGTCATCGCCTATGACAAGCTGATCGCCAAGATCGCCACCTTCAAGAATGAAGGTGAGATCGACGAAGCGGCTCTTGCCAAGCTGAAGGAGCGCTTTGTGGGCGCTCTGAACGGCGACCTGAATACCTCTCTTGCCATCACCGCTGTTTACGATGTTCTGAAGGCCAAGTGCAGCGATGCCACCAAGCTGGCAGCCATTGCTGATTTTGACAAGGTCCTGTCCCTGAATCTGATCGAAGCTGCTCAGGCTCTTGCAAAGAAGCAGGCTGAGGAGGAAGCAGCCAATGCCGATCCCGAGATCGACGCACTGGTTGCCGCCCGTACCGAAGCAAAGAAGGCAAAGAACTGGGCAGAAGCTGACCGGATCCGCGACGAACTGAAGGCAAGGGGCATCGAGATCATTGACACCCCTCAGGGCGCCAAGTGGAGAAAGGTATGAAATTACTGATCCTTGACGGCAACTCCGTCATTAACCGGGCCTACTTCGGCGTCAAGCCTCTGACCACCCGGGACGGGCTGTATACCCATGCCATCTTTGGATTTCTGAATATTCTGGAAAAGATGGAGAAGGAAGAGCAGCCTGACGCAGTCTGCGTTGCCTTCGACCTCCACGGACCCACCTTCCGGCATCTGAAATACGACGGCTACAAGGCAACCCGCCACGGCATGCCGGAAGAGCTTGCCATGCAGATGCCTGTTATGAAGGACGTTCTGCGGGCCATGAACATTCCCATTTACGAATGTCAGGGTTGGGAAGCTGACGATGTCATCGGTACTGTGGGAAGGATCTGCTCCAACAACGGCTGGGAGTGCGTCGTGGTCACCGGTGACCGGGACAGCCTGCAGCTGATTGACAGAAATGTCCATGTCAAGCTGGTGATTTCGAAGGGGGGCCATACCAACGCAACCCTCTATACCGAAGAGAAATTCCGGGAGGAATACGGCTTCGAGCCGAAGAAGCTCATTGACCTGAAGGCCCTGATGGGCGATTCCTCCGATAATATCCCCGGCGTTGCCGGTGTTGGCCCCAAAACTGCCACGGACCTTCTGATGAAGTTCGGCAGTCTGGACGGCGTTTATGCGAATCTGGACGATAAGTCCATCCGCCCCAAAATGCGCGAGAAGCTGGAAGCGGGCAGGGAGAATGCCTATCTCTCCTACGAACTGGCGACCATTGTCAGTGAAGCGCCCATCGACTTTGAGCCGAAGGATGCCATCGTCATGCCTTATAATCGCCCTGCGCTGTATGACCTGTTCCAGCGGCTGGAGTTTGTGCGGCTCATCGACAAATACGGCCTGCGGGGCGCGGAACTGGAAAAGCCGAAGGCAGAGTACAAGTATGCCCCGCTGCCCCGGTGTGACGAGATGCCCGAAGAGGGCCTTTCCTGCGCGGTATATATTGCTGCCGATGGTACTCTGGGCGTTGCCTGGGAAAAGGGTGTCTGCACCATGACGCCCATGGAGGTTCAGATGGCCTGCGGGTGTCTGCTGGGCCGCATGAACTGCATCTGCCATGATATGAAATCCACCATGCACCGGCTGGATGAACTGGGACTGTGCTATGGAACCTTCAGTTTTGACACCGCTCTGGCGGCATACGATCTGAATCCCTCCCAGTCCGATTATCCTGTTTCCAAGCTTGCGACCAACTTCCTGGGTACCACTGTGGATGACGGTGATGCTGCCGCCTGCGCTGAAGCACTGTGGCATCTGCGTCCCGTGCTGGAAGCGGAGCTGGATAGCAACGGCATGAAGAAGCTCTATGATGAAATTGAGTTGCCTCTGTGCCCGGTGCTGTACCGGATGGAAAAACTGGGTATCGACATTGACCGGCGCCAGCTGGAGCAGTTCGGTGAAATGCTGAGCCAGCGGATCTGCGACTGCGAGAGTCTGATCTATTCCTATTCCGACGGCCCCTTCAACATCAATTCCACCAAGCAGCTGGGTGAGCTGCTGTTCGACAAACTGGGATTGCCCCCGGTGAAGAAGACCAAGACCGGCTATTCCACCAATGCTGATGTGCTGGAAAAGCTGAAGGCAAAGCATCCGATCATTCCCGCTATTATGGACTACCGGATGCTCACGAAACTGAAATCCACCTATGCCGACGGCCTGCTCAAGGAGATTCGGGAAGATGGCCGAATCCATACCACCTTCCAGAATCTGGTGACCGCCACCGGCCGCCTGTCCTCCACTGAGCCGAACCTGCAGAACATTCCGGTGCGTACCGATCTGGGCGCGGAGATCCGGAAGATGTTCATCCCAAAGCCGGGCCATGTGCTGGTGGACGCGGACTACAGCCAGATCGAGCTGCGGGTCCTGGCCCATATCGCCGGCGACGAGACCATGGCAAATGCCTTCCGGAGCGGCATGGATATCCATTCCGTCACTGCGTCCCAGGTCTTCGGTGTTGAGCCGGAGCAGGTGACGAGCCTGCAGCGCCGCCATGCCAAGGCAGTTAATTTCGGCATCGTCTACGGCATTTCCGAGTTCTCGCTCTCCGAGGATATCGGTGTCAGCCGATATGAGGCCAAGGCCTATATTGAAAACTATCTTGCCAATTATCGAGGCGTCCGGACCTATATGAAGCAGGTCGTGGAGGATGCCCGGGAGCGCGGCTATACCGAGACTATGTTTGGCCGCCGCCGCTATATCCCGGAGCTGAAAAGTAGCAATTTCAATGTCCGCTCCGGTGCGGAGCGGATGACGCTGAATACGCCCATCCAGGGTACAGCCGCAGATCTGATCAAGCTGGCCATGATCCGGGTGGACAAGGCGCTGGCGGAAAATTTTCCCGACGCAAAGCTGTTGCTGCAGGTCCATGACGAACTGATTGTGGAGTGTCCGGAAGAAATTGCGGAATCTGTGGCGGCTCTGGTCAGCCGTGAAATGGAATCTGTGGCGGAATTGTCTGTTCCTCTGACAGCGGAAGCCAAGATTGGAAAGAGCTGGTACGAGGCAAAATGATTGAAATTGTAAACATGACAGCGGAGCATGTGACCCAGATCGCGCATCTGGAAACGGTCTGTTTCAATGACCCCTGGAGCGAACGGAGTATTGCTTCCGAACTGGACAACAAACTGTCCCTCTGGCTGGTTGCCCTGGACGCAGATACAGTTGCAGGCTATATCGGCTCCCAGACGGTTCTGGGTGAGACGGACATGATGAATGTGGCGGTTTCTCCCGATTACCGGCGCCAAGGCATCGGTGAGCAGTTGATCACCGCACTGATTGAAGCCCTGAAGAGTCAGGGAAGTCACAGTCTGATGCTGGAGGTCCGCGCATCCAATGAGCCGGCAAAATCCCTGTATGAAAAGCTGGGGTTTGCTTCGGTGGGCCTGCGGAAAAACTACTACCGGAACCCTAAAGAAGACGCGCTTATTCTCAGAAAGGAGTGGCAGATTTGAATATTTTAGCAGTAGAATCCTCCTGCGATGAGACTGCGGTGGCCATCGTCCGTGACGGGCGGGAAGTGCTCACCGACTGCATTGCGTCCCAGGTGGCCCTCCATCGGGAATACGGCGGTGTTGTGCCGGAGATCGCATCGCGCAAGCATATTGAGGCCATCTACGGTCTGGCAGATCAGGCGCTGGAAAATGCGGGCCTGACCCGCGATGAGATCGATGCCGTGGCAGTGACCTATGCACCCGGTCTTATCGGCGCGGTGCTGGTGGGGGTAAATTTTGCCAAGGCCGCCGCTCTGGCGATGAACAAACCCCTGATCCCAGTGCATCACATCCGCGGCCATATCGCGGCCAATTATCTGGCCTATCCCGATCTGGAGCCGCCGTTCCTGTGCCTGGTGGTTTCCGGCGGTCATACGATGATCATCGAAGTCAAGGACTATACCGACATGCGTATTCTGGGCACCACGTTGGATGACGCGGCGGGCGAATGCTTTGACAAGGTGGGTAGGGTCCTGGGAATGCCATACCCCGGCGGCGCGGCTCTGGACAAGGCTGCACAGCAGGGCGACGAGACAAAGTACAAGCTGCCCTGCGCGAAGCCCGGCGCCAATCCCTATGATATGAGCTTCTCCGGCCTGAAGACGGCCACGCTGAATCTGATTCACCATGCCGAGCAGGTTGGGGAGGAGCTGGATATCAACAGCCTCTGTGCGGCTTTCACGGCCACGGTCTCCGAGACCCTGGTGCCCCGGGTGGTCCGTGCGCTGGAAGAGACGGGCTACAGGAAGGTAGCCGTTGCCGGCGGTGTTGCGGCCAATTCCCGGATCCGCCGGGATATTCTGGAAGCGGCGGAAAAACTGGGAGCCCAGGTCTATATGCCGCCTCTGAAACTCTGCGGCGACAACGGCGCCATGATCGGTGCCCAGGCCTACTATGAGTACCTGGCCGGCAATACGGCGGATATGAGTCTGAACGCTTATGCCACCAAGTCCATTCTGGGTGAAGCACTGTAAATCAAAGCGGAAGGCTGACAGCCTTCCGCTTTTGCATAGTTATCCAGAGGATGAATATGAAGAATTTTTGAAAATTGTTTTCGAATTGTAACTTTTTGATAAAAGTTGAAATACTGTTGAGAAATACACAGTTCGACGGATTTTGACAGCGGTTTATTCACAGAAAGCCTGTGGAAAAACCTGTGGAAATTGTTGAATACTTTTTGAATACTGTGAGTTATCCAATGGTCTGCGGACTGATTTGACAAAATGAAAGCAGCATGATATAGTTAAAAAGATAGGGTTGACCCATTTGGATGCCGATGGAATTGGAATAAGCGAGCGGGAGAATGTTATGGAACTGGTATATAAGGATGATGATATTCTGGTCTGTCTGAAGCCCGCCCGGGTGCTTTCCACGGATGAACCCGGCGGTGTGCCGGATCTTGCGCGTGAGGCGCTGGGTGATCCCCGGGCAGATGTTCGTACGGTCCACCGGCTGGATCGGGTGGTAGCGGGATTGATGGTGCTGGCAAGAAATGCTGCAGCAGCATCCGAGTTATCCCGCCAGATCCGGGACGGGGAATTTGATAAGGAATACATGGCTGTGATACATGGATGTCCTGAGCAGTCAGAAGGGACACTTCGGGATCTGCTGGGCCGGGACAAGGCCCGCAGGATGACATTCGTTGCGCCGGAACCTGCCAAGGGTGTCCAGGAGGCGATTCTGGATTACCGGGTGGTAGGAAAGAAAGAGGACATGAGCCGTGTGCGTATCCGACTGCATACGGGCAGGACCCATCAGATTCGGGTTCAGTTCTCAAGCCGCGGCATGCCCCTGGTGGGCGAGCGGAAATACAGCACGCTGAATGATCCCTGCGAGATTGCACTGTGGTCCTTCCGAATTTCGTTTACCCATCCTTCTTCCGGAGAGAAGATGGAGTTTATCCATGAGCCTCCGGCAGGATACCCCTGGTCCGAAGTATAATCCGGGAGGAACCCCATGAGCCATTATGACTTTTTTCAGAACAGACAATGCGAATATTTTCCCTGCCATCGGGGCATCGGGGATGAAGAATTCAGCTGTATGTTCTGCTATTGCCCGCTGTATGCACTTGGAGACCAGTGCGGCGGCAGTTTTCGGTATCTGGAAGACGGTATCAAAGACTGCTCCGGCTGCATCCGGCCCCATCGACGGGAGAACTATGATCAGATCATGGAAAAGATGTCGCTGATTCTGGAACTGGCAAAACGCAACCGCGAATCTGCGGAAAATCCTTGATTTTTTCCGGCTGTGCTGATATAATGCACAGGTGTCAATAAGGAGATGTACCCAAGTGGCTGAAGGGTGCGGATTCGAAATCCGCTAGGCGCCGCAAGGCGTGCGGGGGTTCAAATCCCTCCATCTCCGCCAAAAAGATCCACCCCATTCGGGGTGGATCTTTTTGGTTAGGTGTGATGGGATTTCATTTGTTTATTTGGGGATTTTCAGTACGGCAAAGGATATAATCGATGCTTACATGATAGAAATCCGCTAAAGCAATTAATGTTTCAGTTGGAGGGACGCGTTCCCCGTTTTCAAACTTTGACAGGAGTGATTGTTCAATACCTGTACGCATTTGCAATTCTACTTGAGTTAGTTTACGTTCTTTTCGTAATTGTCGTAATTTATTGTCCATAGTATCACCCAATGACATTATGTCATATTTTTACTTGACAAATATGACAAATGGTCATATTATATAGATAATCCTAAATTACAGTAGGTGAGAAGGTTATGCAAACAATTATTGATTTATGGAACGGTAATATTGCTCCATGTGAGCATTGCGGTTCCCACGATTCGGAAGCTATTCATTTGGTCTGTTTAATGGAGAGGAATCGTGAAACTCTGCGCGAAGGATTGACAGTTTCTCAGTCCGAAGTATTACAAAAGTATATCGATTGTTCAGAGGAATATCTGCTTCGGATGATGGAATTAGCCTTTTATGATGGGTTTTGTACGGGAGGAAAGCTGACTATGGAAATGATGCTATGATATCTAAAGTGTACATTAATAACATATCGATTAGCCCACAAGTGGTTGATGCCGCTTGTGGGCTTTTTGTATTGGTTGTCTTTGGTACAAACAATACGTCAGCGCCCGGCTCTTGTACAGAGCCGGGCGCTGATTTTAGGGGTTACTTCTATTTTAGGGTGAGAGAGGCGATCCGTTGTTCATAATCCAAACTAAAGATTTACCTTCACGCCCAACTCCTCTGGCTGAAATCTGGGACAGACATTCTCAGAAGAGGTGATCACAGAGGCAGCCAGCAGAGTGCCGATTTCTACAGCGCCTGCTAAATCCTTTCCGTAGGTTAGACCTACCGCCACGCCTGCGCAGAAAGCATCGCCGGCACCGGTGGTATCCTTCACAGCCACATTTCGGGCGGGGCAGATCCCCTTGTTGCCGGACATGTCGGCATACACAGCACCGTCGCCGCCCATTGTTACCACCATGGAGGGGATTTTTGCAGCTATCACCTTTTGACTCAGAATATCACGCAGCTCTTCCTTGCTTTTGCCCGTATAGTCATCGAGGAACAGAAGGCCTGCTTCAAGTTGATTGCAGATGAAGCAGTCGAACTTCTGCAGAAAATCACGACGCTCGGCGGCAAGGGACATATTGCTCACCAGCGCAAAGAGCTTGGTGTTGTGTTTAGCTGCCAGCTCCAATACTTTTTTTACGATATCCTTGTGGACATCCACCTGAAGTACCACGGAATCTGCTTGAGAAAAAATCTCATCACCCTTCGTCTCTAATACATGGAGTATAGGGTAGAAATCTGGGCGGCTGGAAATGGATCCAGCCACATCGCCGTCGTTGTTGAACACAGCAACCCAGGTGCCCATACCGTTGGGCTTGCTCAACACATAGTCACAGTTGACTTTATGGTTACGCAGCTTTTTCAGAACAGATTCGCCCATTGGGGTATTATCCACGATGCTCAGGAAAGTGGGGCGCAATTCCACGTTGGCAATATCCTCCACCACATTTCTTGCAACGCCACCATGGACATACTCAACGCGTCCTGCATTGCGTCCGGTGGGGATATATGAGTCCTCTGGAAACCCCTTGATGTCAACAAATACCGTTCCGATTACCACGATGCCCATTTTTTCTCCTCCTTGGGTAGAATAATTTCTTTAATATACTGCTTTTTCGGGATTCCCCTTGTTTTGTCGTTACTTACAGTTTTCTCTAGGACGATTCACCAAATCCTCTTAGTCGTTCTCGGCGAGAACCTGCTTTGCGGCCTTCAATTCATTCCGGGTAATCTCACACATGCCCAGGTGATTCATTGCATATATCGGCCAGTAATAGGCATCTGCGTTTCCGGGGATGGCTCCCAAGGCAAAATTTGCATGTTTGCAGGCTCAGAGATTGTTCAACATCCTGAGCATATTGGATGAATTCATCATGGGTGGCGTCATCATTTCTACAGGGGAATCTATTGCCATCCATTATGCCTCACTTCTTTGAAAGAACCGCAGAACTATCCATCGTGGAATACGATTGACAGCTCTGCGGCTGGATCTAAATAACAATGTACACAGTTAGCACGAAAACCGTCAAACAATTTCCAAGAGACCAAAGCATTCAGAAAGATGCAGATTTGGCTTAATGATTGGAGCCCAGGACCCCCAATATGTAGATTTTCTGTTTTCAGAGTAAGTATAAAAATTGGCTCGCATTTTGTGCCCTGGTTTTAGTTTGCAGGAAAAACCATATACTGCTTCAATTAGTTCCTTGGGAATGAGCAGCTTTGCCATCCAGCACAAGCCACCGTCACGAGTGGTGTGAGCAATATTGACTTCCGGGGTCAAGACACTGAAGTTGGATAAATCGCTGCGTTCTCTTCTGTTGGGCCCAAATGAGCATCGGCAAACACCGTTCGAATTGAATTCAATGCTGAGATACCCTTTGTAACGATAGCGCGGAAAAACATCGATAAAGCATGCCATGCAACAATCATATTGGATGGGTTCGGAAGGATCAAAAAAAGTAGCAATCGGTGATGGATCATAACACCACATAGTCAGCTGAAAACCAGACTCTGGCAGCCAAGTTAATTGGGCGAAGGTATCTGGACCGACTGTTCCTTCATTATGGAAATTACCGATATACAATCCTGTAGTGGGTCGTGTGGTTGAGACTTGATAAATATGGGACTGCATGAAATCACCTATATTCCTAATATATACTATGAATCGCAAGCAATTTCAATATATTAGGCATTTTTATAGAAATCAAGGACACAAGTCTTATTTTAGAAGATAATGTCAACATTTTGAAGAAATTGTTGATAATATACATAAAAGTTGATGAAAAGTGCTTTTTGTGATACGTTAATTGTGAGATTTTACGGCTTGATAATTTTAGGGAAATGTGATATCCTAAATTGCGTTGAAGATAAGGATAAATATTCCTCATATACTTACGCTGTTATTGGTGCGTATGTTTCTACGAGCCGCCTAAAGGCCCACTATGAGTATCTATAGATTCTTTTTCTGCGCTAGATACTCGATTGTATTGAAACAAATAGAATTGAAGTATCTCATATAGTTACGCTGTTGATGGTGCGTATGACTCCACTGGCCGCCTAAAGGCCTGCTATGAGTATCTGGAACTCGCTAGTCGGGACAGATGCTCTTTTTTATTGCAAAAATGAGTACCTGTTTCCTGAGTAGGGGACAGGTACTCTTTTTTTATTGTCAAATATTATTTCAGGAGGGTTTAGAAATGTATAAATTAGGACAAAACTATGGTCTCATCGATCTCCATCTCCATCTGGACGGCTCCCTTTCTGTCAAAACCGTCCGGGAACTGGCTTTGATGCAGGGAATGGAGGTTCCGCAGAATGAAGAGGATTTGCTTGAACTGCTACAGGTTGGCAGGGACTGCAAGGATCTGAACGAGTATCTGGAGAAGTTCAGCTTTCCCTGTGCCCTTCTTCAGACGAAACAGGCAATCACGAAGGCTGTATCCAACTTGCTGGAAGAACTGAAAGCCCAGGGATTGCTTTATGCGGAGATTCGGTTTGCACCTCAGCTGCATACTTTACAGGGACTTACTCAGATGGAAGTGGTTCAGGCTGCAGTCAATGGGCTTACCTTGTGTGATTTCAAAGCCAATCTGATCCTGTGCTGTATGCGCGGCAGCGACAATCAGGAGCAGAATATGCAGACAGTTCAGTTGGCCTCGCGCTTCCTTGGAAAGGGTGTCTGCGCTGTCGATCTGGCCGGAGCGGAAGCGATTTATCCAACGGCTTACTTTGAGGATTTGCTCTACACTGCGAATGAAATGGGGATTCCCCTTACAGTCCATGCAGGTGAAGCGGCTGGTGCCGACAGCGTATGGGCAGCGTTGAAGATTCATCCAAAGCGAATTGGCCACGGTGTTCGTTCGTTGGAGGACGAGGCGCTTGTTAAGCATCTGGCTAAAGAGGGAATCACACTGGAATTGTGTCCCACCAGTAACCTCAATACGAATATTTTTCCAAGCATTTACGATTATCCGCTGTGTCATTTCATGGATGCCGGTGTGAAAGTAACGATCAATACAGACAATATGACAGTATCAGGGGTTAACATCCGGTCTGAGATGGAAAAGGTGATTGATGCGTTTTCTTTGTCGAAAGACTATGTAGGAAAACTCGAGATGAATGCGGCAGATGCCTGCTTCGCAACTCCTGAGGTTAAGGAATGGCTTCGTTGTCAGATTAGGGAAATACTCTGCCTGAAATGACGTTAAATATAGGCAATATAGACAAAATAAGAGAGAATAATATAAGCACAAAGTAGAATTATGGTGGATTTGGTTAATAGGGGACTCGAGTCCTTTTTTGAAAGTATGGAAACAGATAAAATACACATCAGGGTTGTTTCCATTGGCGGTGTGATCAATGGAGGGAGAATATGGATCATCGAAAGCTATTAGAACAAATTGAGAGTATTTTGGAACAGATTCCGGATGAGCAGAGAGAGTATTTCAGGAAATACTTTCATAATGCTCCGAATTCGTTAATGAGTACGATTAATATTGAGAGAAGAAGTGCCAATAAAATTCTAGTTGAAGAAAGCGAACCTATCGAGAAGATCTATGTCCTAATGAAAGGCACAGTGAAAGCTATTGATTTTAGAGTGAAGGGTTCGACATATGAATATGCGCGATTTGAGGGTGTCACGATTCTTGGCTCCATGGAATGTGTGTTTGGTATTCAGAACTACATGACGACCCTGATCACGGCTACACCGTGTACATTCCTGGTCATTCCCAGGCAGACCTTTGAAAGCTGGATCTGGAGCGATACAAGTGCGCTTCGTATTGAGGCGGAGAGTATGAGTTCCTATTTGCTTGAACATACCCGGGAAAACCGCGTTATGCTTCTTTTGAATGGCATGGAGCGCCTGATGTTGTTGCTGGTCAAGATGTGTGAGTCCAGAGGTAATGCGGAAGTGTATGTTCTGGCAATCAATCGACAGGAACTGGCAGAGCAAACCGGCTCCAGTGTGAAAACTGTTAACCGTTCCATGAAAAAGCTGGAGGAGAGCGGGTTCCTAATCAGGGACGGCCATAAAGTAAAAATTGTACAAAAACAATATGCTTCCATGCGGACACATTTGGACAAAATTTTGAGTAATGCCCCAAAATAAGGACATGTGGGCTTGCTCGTTTTTCTGGAAAAGAATAAACTGTAAGCAATGGGTGAAAAACCTTTTGCTCGGATTTCCATTCGGAACGGGGTGCAACCTATAATAAGAGGACTGAAAGGAAGTAATGGATATGTCTCAAACACCTACTCTTCACAATGCGGCCCGCAAGGGCGAAATCGCAAAGACTGTGCTGATGCCCGGAGATCCCCTGCGCGCGAAGTACATTGCAGAGAAATTCTTTGAGAATCCCAAGCTTGTCAGCGATATTCGTAATATCTACTGCTACACTGGCACCTATAATGGCAAGGAAGTTTCTGTTATGGGCAGCGGCATGGGTATTGGCTCCATGAGCATCTACTCCTATGAGCTGTTCAATTTCTATGATGTGGATCAGATCATCCGCGTCGGCTCTGCCGGTGCGCTGAACCATGATCTGAAGCTGCGTGATGTAGTTGTCGGACAGACCGCCTCCAGTGACAGCAATTACGCAGCAAAGTACAATCTGCCCGGCACCATCGCTCCTTGCGGTGATTTCGGCATGATCGAAGGCGCTGTAAAGTACGGCAGAGAGCATGGCATCAACATGCGTGTAGGTTCCCTTCTTTCCGGTGCAGGCTTCTATTACAGCGACGAGTGGATGGAGCAGTGGCGCAGGATGGGCATTTTGGCCGTTGAGATGGAGGCTTATGCCCTGTATCTGAACGCTATTGAGGCCGGCAAGAAAGCTCTGGCCCTGTGTACCATCTCTGACCTGATCTTCAGTGGCGAGTGCTGCACTCCCCAGGAGCGGCAGGAAAGCTTTGACGATATGATTCGTATGGCACTGTCCCTGGCCTGAGAGGGGACATATCAACCGGTGTTAAGAGGCCGGGAATCTTCCGGCCCTAACAAATTATACTATCACGCAAAAATGGAGGAGAAAACAATGAAAAAAATGTTCGCAATGTTCCTTGCTGTTGCCATGATCGTCTGCTGCTTCGCAGGCTGTGGCGCCGGCGGCAACGAAGGCACCGACGCTGAGTACATGGTCGCAATGATCACTGACTTCAGTGACATCACCGACCAGTCCTTTAACCAGATTACTTACGAAGCCTGTAAGGCTTTCTGCGATGAGAACGGTGTTGACTTCAGATACTACAAGCCCGCCGGCGATACCACCGCTGACCGCGTCGGCATGGTCGAAAAGGCTGTTGACGAGGGTTACAACATCATCGTGATGCCCGGCTTCTCCTTCGGCGGCACCATCGCCGAGGTCTCCGAGGACTACCCCGACATCAAGTTCATCGGCCTGGACGTCAGTGCCGGTGATATCCTGGAAGCAGGTGTCCCCGCAGCAGGTGAGGAATACGACTGGAACCCCGACAACTGGAACGTCACCGACTACTACTACGAAGAGAATGTCTACTGTGCGATCTACCAGGAGCATCTTGCTGGCTACATGGCCGGTTATGCTGCTGTCAAGATGGGTTACACTGAGCTGGGTTTCCTGGGTGGTATGGCTGTCCCCGCCGTTAACCGTTACGGTTACGGCTTCGTTCAGGGCGTTGACGCAGCAGCCGTGGAGCTGGGCGTGAATCCCACCATCAAGTTCGCATACGGCAATACCTTCGCTCCCGACCCCGACATCAAGGCTGCCATGGATACCTGGTACAGCGATGGTACCGAGCTGATTTTCCCCTGCGGCGGCGGCATCTACAGCTCCGTTGCTGAGTCCGCTGCAGCTCTGAACGGTAAGGTCATCGGCGTTGACGTTGACCAGGCTGCCATTATCGACGGCACCTACGGCGAGGGCTTGACTGTTACCTCCGCCATGAAGGGCCTGTACAACACTACTGTCAATACCCTGGCTGATGTGATCCTGAATGACAACTGGGCAAATTACGCCGGCAAGATCGAGTCTCTGGGCCTGGTTTCCAGCGACGTTGAGGGTAACTACGTTGGTATCCCCACCGAATCCACCCAGTGGTCCGATTCCTTCACTTTGGAGGACTATAAGGCTCTGGTTGCTGGTATCTACGACGGCACCATTACCGTTTCCGGCGCGCTGACCGGTATCCCTGCAACCACCAACACCACTGTTGTTGACCTGGGCAGCATTAAGTAATTAATATATCGTATTTTCTGATCAGGGCAGATGCATGCATCTGCCCTGATGCAAAAATCATAGTTACGGCGAAAGAATTCTCACAAAGGAGAGGGATTAACTTTGGAAAACGCTTACGCAATCGAGATGTTAAACATCACCAAAAAATTCCCTGGTATTATTGCCAACGATAATATCACGCTCCAGCTGAAGAAGGGCGAAATCCATGCACTCCTTGGCGAAAACGGTGCAGGTAAGTCTACTCTGATGAGCGTGTTGTTTGGCCTATATACACCGGAGGAAGGTATCATCAAGAAGGACGGCAAGGAAGTCAAGATCTCCAATCCCAATGACGCAAATGATCTTGGCATCGGCATGGTTCATCAGCATTTCAAGCTGGTGGAATGCTTCTCCGTTCTGGACAACATCATCATGGGCGTCGAGCCTGTGAAGAACGGCTTCCTGGACAAATCTGTGGCCCGCAAGAAGGTTACTGAGCTGTCTGAAAAGTACGGCCTGCATGTTGACCCCGATGCAATCATTGAGAATATCACAGTTGGTATGCAGCAGCGTACCGAGATCCTGAAGATGCTGTACCGCGACAACGAGGTTCTGATTTTTGACGAGCCCACTGCAGTGCTGACGCCCCAGGAAATTTCCGAGCTGCTGCAGATCATGAAAAATCTGGCTGCTGAGGGCAAGAGCATCCTGTTCATTACCCACAAGCTGGCCGAAATTATGGAAGTCGCAGACCGCTGCACCGTTATCCGCAAGGGTAAGTACATCGGCACCGTGGACGTCAAGACCTCTTCTCCCGCAGAGCTGTCCGCTCTGATGGTTGGCCGTGATGTCAATTTCCATGTTGAAAAGAAACCCCAAGAGTTGAAGGATGTCATCCTTTCTGTTGAGAACATGAGCGTTGCCGGTGAACCTGGCAAGCAAGATGTCATCAAGAACGTTTCCATGAAGGTTCGCGGCGGCGAGATCGTGTGCCTTGCCGGTATCGACGGAAACGGTCAGTCTGAGTTTGTTTACGCCCTGTCCGGTCTGCTGCCCGTAAAATCTGGCAAGATCAAGCTTTGCGGCAAAGAAATCCAGAATATGAGCATCCGCAAGAGAAGCATGTCCGGTATGAGTCATATTCCTGAAGACCGTCATAAGCATGGCATGGTTCTGGACTATCCGCTGGAAGACAACATGATTCTCCAGACTTACTTTAAGCCCAACTTTACTTCCAAGTTCGGCTTCCTGAAGCGCAAGAACATCCGCAGCTTCTCTGACAGATTGATCGAGATGTACGATGTTCGTTCCGGCCAGGGCTCCGTTACCATCGCAAGAGCAATGTCCGGCGGTAACCAGCAGAAAGCGATCATTGCCCGTGAGATTGACAAAGAACCTGAACTACTGATTGCTGTTCAGCCCACCCGTGGTCTGGATGTCGGTGCCATCGAGTTCATCCATAAGCAGCTGGTTGCCCAGCGTGATGCCGGCAAGGCTGTTCTGCTGGTCTCTCTGGAACTGGATGAAGTAATGGACGTTCCCGACCGTATTTTGGTTATGTATGAAGGCGAAATCGTTGGTGAGTTCGATCCCAAGGCCGTATCCCAGGAAGAGCTGGGCCTGTACATGGCCGGTGCAAAGAAGGACGAGGTGAAGGTCTAATGAAAAAGAACATTCTTAAGAACAATGGTTTTCAGACTCTTCTGGCATCTCTGGTCTGTATCGTTCTGGGTATTCTGATCGGCTTTTTGGTTCTGCTGATGATCGAACCCTCCGGCGCATTTGATGCCATCATGAGCATTGTCAAGAACTTCCTCAACTACAGCCGTGCAAATCTGCAGATCAAGAATCTTGGCAAGACCCTGGTCAAGACTGCACCTCTGCTGATGTGCTCTCTGTCCATTCTGTTCTCCTATAAGGTTGGTCTGTTCAATATCGGCGCTGCAGGTCAGTATGTTGTCGGTGCCTGTGCAAGCCTGTATGCCGCTATTGCTTGGCAGTGGGGCTGGCTGCCCTGCCTGCTGCTGGCATGTGTCGCATCCGGTGCCGTTGGTGCGCTGGTCGGCGCAATGAAGGCCTACTTCAATGTCAACGAAGTTATTTCCGGCATCATGCTCAACTGGATTGCCCTGTATGTTACCAACATGATTCTTGGCAACGTCAAGGCTGCCTCCAACCCCTACACCCGTGTTTTGGCTGAGGCCAACAAGTCCGCCATCCTGCCCACCATGGGTCTGGACAGGGTCTTTGGCCTGCAGTATGTCAGCATCGCGATTCCTCTGGCCATTTTGTTCGCTGTTCTGGTTTGGGTTGTTATGAACAAGACCAAGTTCGGCTATGAGCTCCGGGCCACCGGCCTGAACAAGAATGCAGCCAAGTACTGTGGCATGGCCGAGAACCGCAACATCATCCTGTCCCTGGCAATTTCCGGTGCTCTGGCTGGTCTGGGTGCAGCATTCCTGTACCTGACCGATATCGAGCAGTGGAAGTGCACTGTCTCTGCCGTTCCTCAGATGGGCTTCAACGGCATCGCTGCTGCATTCCTGGGTGGTCTGTCTCCCATTGGTACCATCTTCGCTTCCTTCTTCATCCAGCACATCACAGAAGGCGGCACTCAGGTTGACATGACCATGTACTGCTCCCAGATTTCCGATCTGATCTCCGCAATCATCATCTATCTTTGCGGCTTCACCGCATTCCTGAAGCTTGCTATGAACAAGGCCATTGCTAAGTTTGAGAGCAAGAATGCTAAGGAAAGGAGCACGAAATAATGCTTTTGTTGATTCAGTATACAATCATTTTTACTGCAATCCTTTCACTGGTTGCATTGGGTGGCTGCTTCTCTGAGCACTCCGGTGTCATTAACCTGGGTCTGGAAGGTACCATGGTTATCGGTGCAATGGGCGGTGCTCTGCTGATGCGTATGCTGCCTGACGGCACTCCCGTTTTCCTCATCGTCATTCTGGTCATTCTGATCAGTATCGTTGTGGGTATGCTGTATTCCTGCCTGCTGGCGGTTTCTGCCATCCATTGCAAGGCTGACCAGACCATCATCGGTACTGCAATGAACCTGCTGGGTGTTGCGGTTGCTACCGTTATCGTCAAGGCCATCAACCTGTCCATCAACCCCGACGACCCCTCTTCGATTGTTCAGTACGTCGCTGAGAAACAGGCTTTCCTGGTCAACATCGGTGACTTTGAGTTCAATTGGTTTTCGCTGATTGCATTGGTTGCTCTGATCGGCTCCTATGTGGTTCTGTACAAGACTCGTTTCGGCCTGCGTCTGTGTGCTTGTGGTGAGCATCCCCAGGCTGCTGACTCCGTTGGCATCAATGTTTACAAGATGCGTTGGGCTGGTGTCCTTATCTCTGGTATGCTGGGTGGTCTTGGCGGTATCGCTTACATCATCGCCGGCGCCAGCGAATGGAAGTTCGAGAACGGTGTTGCCGGCTTCGGCTTCCTGGCTCTGGCTGTTATGATCTTCGGCGAGTGGAAGCCTCATAAGATTTTGATGGCTGCACTGGTGTTTGGATTTTTCCGCGCTTTGGGTAATGTCTATTCCGGCATTGATTTCCTGAGCAATCTGAACATTCCCAGCGCATTCTATACCATGCTTCCCTATATCATTTCTCTTGTCATCCTGGTCTTCACTTCCAAGAAGTCCCGTGCTCCCAAGGCAGAGGGTATTCCTTACGATAAGGGTGTAAGATAATACGAATTACTGTACTCCCTTTGAAATAGACATGGAAATCCTCCCGGTTTATTTTGAAGGGAGTATGTTTTACCAACTCAGGGAGTTCCCTGACAGAAAGTGAGCGAACACATGAAAAAGTATAAGCGTATTTTTACGGTTGTCATTGACAGCCTTGGTGTCGGCGCCCTGCCTGACGCAGCAAATTATGGCGATGCCGGTACCGATACTCTGGGCCATATCTCCAATACGATGGATACCTTCCGGATTCCTAATCTGCAGAAGCTGGGAATGGCAAACCTGCATCCTCTGAAGCAGGTTGCTCCTGTAGAAAAGCCTCTGGGCTACTATACCTATATGTATGAGGCCAGCACCGGCAAGGACACCATGACCGGACACTGGGAAATGATGGGCCTGCACATTACCAAGCCCTTCCAGACCTTCACCGAGACCGGTTTCCCCAAGGAACTTCTGGATGAACTGTCCGCCCGGACAGGCCGTGTCATCATCGGCAACAAGAGCGCTAGCGGCACCGAAATTCTGGACGAGCTGGCAGAAGAAGAAATCGCCACCGGTCACATGATCGTATATACCTCTGCTGACTCCGTACTGCAGATCTGTGGTAACGAGGAGACTTTCGGCCTGGATGAACTGTACCGCTGTTGTGCCATCGCCCGTGAGATCACCATGAAGGATGAGTGGAAGGTTGGCCGTGTTATTGCACGTCCCTATGTGGGCAAGAAGAAGGGCGAATTTAAGCGCACTGCTAACCGTCACGACTATGCACTGAAGCCCTACGGCCAGACGACTCTGAACGCGCTGAAGGATGCCGGACTGGATGTCATCTCCGTTGGCAAGATTTTCGATATCTTTGATGGCGAAGGTCTGACCGAATCCAATAAGTCCAAGAGCTCCGTCCACGGTATGGAGCAGACTATCGAGATTGCCAAGCGTGACTTTGAGGGCCTGTGCTTTGTCAATCTGGTTGACTTCGATGCCCTGTGGGGCCATCGCCGTGATGTGGCAGGCTATGCTGCAGAGCTGGAGCGCTTTGATGAAAAGCTTGGCGAGCTGCTTAAACTGCTGAAGGATGACGACCTGCTGATCATCACTGCCGACCATGGCAACGATCCTACCCACACCGGCACCGATCATACCCGCGAGAGAGTACCCTTCATCGCTTACTCTCCTTCCATGGAAGGCTGCGGCAAGCTGGATAATACGGATACCTTTGCCGTCATCGGCGCTACCATTGCTGACAACTTCGGCCTGAAGATGCCAGAGGGTACCATCGGTACCTCCGTTCTGGACAAACTGAACTGAGAAAGGAATATATTTATGGATAAGAATACCGTTCTGAAGACTGTCGACCACACTCTGCTGGGTGTTACTTCTACTTGGGCCGAGATCCAGGCCATTCTGGACGATGCCATGAAGTATGGCACCGCTTCTGCCTGCATCCCCGCTGCATTTGTCAAGCGTGCTGCTGACTATGTTGCCGGCAAGCTGGCTATCTGCACTGTCATTGGCTTCCCTAACGGCTACAACACCACCGCTGTGAAGGTCTTCGAGACGAAGGACGCGATTGCCAACGGCGCAGAAGAGATCGATATGGTTATCAACATTGGTGACCTGAAGGACAAGCGTTATCAAGTTATCGAAGACGAGATCCGCTCTATTCATGAGGCTTGCGGCGGTAAGATCCTGAAAGTCATCATCGAAACCTGCCTGCTGACCGAGGAAGAGAAGATCAAGATGTGTGAAATCGTCACCAATGCGGGTGCTGAGTACATCAAGACTTCTACAGGCTTCTCCAAGGGCGGTGCAACCTTTGATGATGTGGCTCTGATGCGCAAGTATATCGGTGCTGAAGTTAAGGTCAAGGCTGCCGGCGGCATCTCTTCCTTTGATGATGCAGAAAAGTTTATCTCCCTGGGTGCAGAGCGACTGGGCACCAGCCGCCTGATCAAGATCATGAAGAACACCGACACCGGTGCGGGCTACTAATTGACAGGTGAGCAAATTATGTACATGGATGATTACAAGCGCTGGCTGGCTGCCGACCTTGAGGACCCCGCTCTGACCGAAGAGCTGCAGAAAATCGAGGGCAACGAGGAAGAGATCAAGGATCGCTTCGCCGTGGCGCTGAA
>JAGAUY010000039.1 GCA_017620525.1 Oscillospiraceae bacterium
TCGTCCGCTTCGATGGCTTTCATGAAGATATCCATCTGTTCGTTGGTCAGGATCTTCTTCGGCTTCTGATCGCGTTTCGGCACGGTGGTGCCCTCTGTCGGATTCTTATGGATCAGATGCTCCTTCTTCGCAACGTTCATCGCCAGATGAAGCATGGAGTGTATGCGGCGTATGGTGGTGTCGGAAAGTTCTTTGCCGAATTCCGGGTGTTCGTGGATGCGGCCCTCTTTTTTCAGCTTGATATACATTCGCTGCACATCGGTGGTCGTGATCTGCGAGATACGCTTACGACCGAGAATGGGGCCAATGTACTGCTCCGCATATCTGCGGTAGCCGCTCAGTGTGCTTTCCCGCACCGTGGTGGCCGCATATTTCTCCAGCCACTGGTCAAGCCACTCACCGAGGGTCATGTTGCTGGCTTCAGTCAGCTCCGCCCCCTGGTATGCGCCAATGAGCTGGTGGAGCTTTCCCGTCATTTCCTTTTGCGTGGCACCGTATGCGTAGCGGAAGATGGGATCTCCATTATCCTTATGGCCCACAACGATACGACCCTGCCAGCGCCCGCTTTCCAGTTTTCGCACCATACCGTCACCGGACGGTCTGCGTTTTGCCATGGGGTTTCACCTCCAATCGAATTTCGTTTTTAATTAGGTTTCTGTATCGTTCTCATCGTTGGCCTGCGCTTTGCGGCAGGCCCGTTCTTCTTCCTCTTTGGCGTAGGAGTACATCGGTTCCTCTGCCAGTTCCTTGTGGATACCGCAGGCAAGTCGATAGCCGCAGGTGAAGCTGTGGAGGGTGGCGAGACCCCGCAGGTTGTCCTCCATGTCCACCAACCGCAGCAGGAGTTTCCGGTCCTCCTTCGCCAACCGGGAAGATAGTTCTTTGTGGGTGTGGTTGACTTCGTCATTCAGATCCTGAATTAGTCGGGAGTCGGTTTCGAACTGCCTTTGCAGTGCTTTCATGTAATCGTACATACCGTTTACCTCGCCTGCGGGAAGCGGTGGGGCTCGGCCACGCACTGGTACAGGATGGCACCGCAGTTTCCGCAGATCAGGAACTTGATGCGGTTGCCCAGCAGCCCGTTTCGCTTGAAGGTCACCAGCGCGTCGCTCTGCCAGCCGACTCGGATATCTTCGCCGCCGCAGAACCGGCATTGAGTCACCGGAAGTTGATTCATCATGGTCGCTTCCTCCGTTTCTGTATTTTTGCAAACACACAATACCGGAAGAGCAGATGAATAGCCAATGAAAGAAGTGCCTGTAGCGAAAATTCTACGAAAGCAACAATGCTGACGATTTGGTTTTTGCTCTGGAAATATTTCTATTGATTTCAGCAGCCCAAAATATGACGGTGCTACATGGACATGGTCGGCCCTCTGTACTCCTCGTATACATTTCCCTTCAGACCATGAGCCTCGCGCTTTTCCATCAGTTCCTCCAACCGTTTGCGGTCGATCTGGATGCCGCCGGGGTTGGACTGCGGCAGGGAGTGTTCCTGAAAGATCCTGCCCATGTGGTGGAGTAGCCGGGTGACGCCCAGGAACACATTGGGAGGTCTGCCGCTGTTCTGGTGCTGGAGGAGTTTTTCGGCGTAGACATTACCCTGTGCTGCGGACTGACTCAGCCAGTAGACACCCATTTGTTTGTCGTAATCCACACCCTGGCCCATGAGATACCGCGCGTGCTTGGCACCGTTTTCGGATAGCGTTTCCGGTTCGGAGACAGCATCGCTGCGCTCATCCAGAGTCAGGCTTTCATCACGGATGACTTCCCGCAGAGTCCGGTATGCCGATGCGTATTCTTACTTTTACGCGGATATGTTCAACATTGCCGCGAATGTTTTTGGTGAGGACTTCTCACAGAGCTTTACGGTGGAACTCAACTTCGTACCCATGATGCACCAGGCCAATAAGGACGAGGTTTTTATCGCAGAGAAAACCACCTTTGATAGCTTGGTGACTTTCCTGCGGACAGAGTTTTACCGGGGATTGGCTGCAGGTAACGCACCCCGCCCGTGTGGAATATGACCGGACCTACAACCGCCTGAAGCAGAAAAAGAACCGGAAGAAGATCA
>JAGAUY010000040.1 GCA_017620525.1 Oscillospiraceae bacterium
CCCCCTTTGGAAACCCCCGCAACAAACAGGTGCTATGCACCCAGCCGGGAGCATAGCGCCGTTTGTTGTCAGCAGCCCGTTTCACGGTCTGCGTGTAGTTCCTTGTAAACTGACCTAATTCAAGATAGAAACTTATTTTAATTTCCACTTCTCGCCATTTGGCATGATACGGATATCGCCGGGGTATCTGTCTAAGCTTGTGCCATCCTGCACCGAGCGTACCACGGTTTCCTCACGATAGTCGGGATCTTCATACCATACCGTAAAATAGAGCTTGTCTCCATTGCGGAAATTTAGGGTCTCTCGTTCCTCAATGGGGAAACGAACCTGTTCCGGCCATATGATCTCAAAGTTGCCATCCCCGGGAGATCGAGTTAGGGACAATGGGTTTATATGGAGCATTAGATTGTAGCAGTTCTGCACCGCTGACAAAGGAATCTGTGTGACCTCTGACAGCTCACCCGGCTGGAAGCGCAGGATGCGGATGATGCCATCTGGAAAGTTCACCACCAACAGCGCCACAGCACCGTTGTCATACACCGGGTAGCCCAGATACTGACCAGCCACAGCAGGGACAGGCTCATAGACCGTTCCATCCGGATAGTGGATGAGATACAGTCGGTTACTCTGCACCGGATGCCCCATACGGAACAGTTCTTCTGCTTCGTACAAGTCGCCGTGGATGTAGTCCGTGGACCAGTACCATTTATCAGTGCCACCCCGGACAAGCTCCATATTCGTGATGCCATGTAAATCAATCGTCACCATATTTCTCCTTCAATCTGGAAATATCCTCTTTGTCGATCCATTCCTCAGAGTAGCCGCATGCGCAGCAAACATAGCGGTGAACAAGCACAGCAGAGAAGTTGCTCCATCCAGTCTGAATGTTATTGCCGACACCGTATGCTCCAGCCTTGCCTGGAACTCTAATGATATCTGTGCTGTTGCACTTGGGGCAAATCTTTCTATTCTTCATGCTTAGTCCTCCCACATCTGCTCATATCAATTAGAAATACCAACATAGCCAGTCTCTTCGATGATGTACTGACCTTCCTCAGAAAGAATCCACTCAAGCAGCAGATCAACATTCTCGTTGCTGTTCTCTTCATAGGTCACGGCGTACATGGGCGTAACAATGGGATAACTGCCGTTTCGGATGTTTTCAGCGGTCGGTGCAACACCATCCACGGAAAGCACCTTAATATCGGGATTCTGGATAATACCCTCCACATAGTATCGGAAAGAGAAACCGATGGAATTGGACTTGCTCCGGTAGTTGGACACCTGCTCAATAATGCCCGACATCAGATCGTTTCTCAGTTCAGTGGGAGCCTCCATGATGGGGGTATCGCCCATGAAACGCTGTAGCATACTCTGGCTTCCGCTGCCTTCGTTCCGTTGGAACGCAGCGATTTCTTCGTTCTTGCCGCCAACCTGCTTCCAGTTAGTGATCTCGCCGGAGTAAATCCCCTTGATCTGCTCGGTGGTCAGATTGTCAATGGGATTATCCTTGTGGACGAAGAACACAAATGCTTCCGTTCCAACAGGGGTATACACAAAGGTCGTATCCTGTTCCTCGGCATAGGCTTTCTGCTCTTCGGAGGGATAGACACCAAGGAACAGATCGATTCTCTTTTCCGCCAACAGTGCGTAGCCTCCAGGCGTGTTGTTGTATTCAAAGACTCCATCATAGAGTTCCGTTGTTTCGGGATAGACCGCATTGACAAAAGCAGAATACACCGGGAAGAATGCGGCAGCTCCGTCAATGACAGGAAGATCATCTGTGAGTTTCAGCGTTTCGCTGTCAATCTTCACGATTTTGGAATCTTCTCTGAAGGGCAGGTATTCATGCACATTGATATTCGGAGCCGTGTTGATTGTAATACTCTGGTCGTACTTCTCCAAACCGTAATGGACACCCAGAGAAATAAAGTAGATCACTGCAGGAATCAGCCAAATAATAAGGAATTTCTTCCTCTTTTTCAGCCAGATCAGCGGCAAGCACAGCGACGGAATTACAAGCATCCCGATATAGGCGAACACTTGATGGATACCTTCCGCAATAAGGATCATGCCGCCGATGACCGCTATGTAGCCGCTTGCTACGATAACAAGGACTGTTAAAATGATCTTGGCAAAGAACACCAGCACTTCTTTGCCCGTAGCAGCCGGAGCATCTGCATCCCGCTTTTTCCAAAGGTAAACGCTGAGTCCTCCATAGAACAGCAGCAGAACAGCACCGACCAATATCTCGCTGCCTCCACGATAAATCATATGCAAGGCAGGAAAGACGCCAAAGATGCCGCCCCAAAGGATGCCCTTATGGAGCAGAACTGCGGCAATCAGAAAACAGGCCAGCCATATCAAAATCATGCCCATCGCCATGCTCACTCCGGTCAATCCGGAGAAAAGGTAAAATGCCAAAAAGAACACAGCCGGGATATATCCTAAGTATTTTTTCATTTGTCACGCCTCCTTTGCGGGCGGTTACAGGATATCATCAAAGCAGATATTTGCAACCTCGTTTCTAAGCAGCTTGTCGCCAAAGCGGGCATTCTCATACAATGCGTACCATCCGGGGAAAAGCTGCATTTCCTTGCTTTCTTCACAATACAGCGACCATTCGCCATCCTTATGGCTCACGAAATAGTGCAGGCCATCGTGGGACAGTTCCATCTCACGGCCTGTC
>JAGAUY010000041.1 GCA_017620525.1 Oscillospiraceae bacterium
ACACCTCGGCCATTCGATGAAGCCGGAGGCGGCGGGTGATTTCGCTTTTGAGAAAATTGGTTTCTGTGTTGCCAGTCAAAACCGACTGGAACCAGTCCGGATAGCTGGTGAGCAGCATCTTTTTTGCAGTGGATGTAAGGCGCAGGCCACGAAGGCCATCACGATAGAAAGAGCGGATGAGCTTGTCACGCTTGAGGCGTTTGACAGCAAACTCTTTGTAGGTATCAGCGCCGGGAAGTCGGCTGACCATAGTTGCAGGGAACTCGCCGGAAAAGGCGGTCATGAGTAAGAGCAGACCTGGCAGCGTGTCCAGAGCCGGCAGCTGGCTGACGATTTCGGGCATAGACGGAACCCTCCCAGTTGCCGATTTTTTACCGAGGGTCTCTATAACCTCGGTATTTTTTTCGCTTCCGAACGGCTGTGAAACCCTTGATTTTCAAGGGTTTTTCGGCAACAAAACCATATCCCAAAATCGGAGGTCAAAATCGGGGCAAAATGGGATATGGTTTTTTAGGGTTAAACGACTATAAATCCGTGATGGATTTAAGCGCATTTTGCCTTGCATCGAGCCAGTCCGGAAAGCGCTTGCTGTCCATGATAATGATGCGTGTGCAGTCCTGGTCACCAAACTCAGTGGTGTTGTAGGCGTCGCATAAAAGGCCGCTGTCATCAGCCAAAATGAAAGATGCGGCTACATCCAGATATTGCTTTAACTCCAGATTGTCATAGTCCCGAATTCTACGCTCCGGCAGATCCCGGTTATACACATGGGAAAAGCAGACTACGCAGTGCTCCATTTTGGGCATTGGATTTGCCTTCGCGTACTGGCTGAGTGCAGCCGTAAACGGATCAAGGAGAAATTCTGTGCCCTGCTTCTGTTTTCGCTTTGGGAGCAAGCAAGGAAGCGTGATCTCCAGAATCTCATCCTCATATTTGATTTCGATGCCCTGCATGACAGTGGCAGATGCCAAATATTCCTCCTTCTTGATATTCGTGGTGGAATAGATCAGATGCCGCAGGCGGCAAGTGATTTTCTCGGCACGCAGAGCTGCGTCCGTAGACAGCACCTCGTAGTTTTCCGGGTACCGCTGAATGTCCGTCATGTTTAGGGCATAGAGCGTATTGGTCAGTCGGTTCAGGTCTGACAAAATGGATGTGATACGTTGTGACAGAACGGCTCTGTCCAAGGGGCACCTCCTATTCTTTCTGATAATACTGAACAGTTCCTTCGGTCGACACGGTACAGTAGCCGGCCACATTGAGAGTCAGTAATTCGGGGATTTGCTCTGCCTTATCCACCAGAATCAGAAACTTCGACGGTTCCTCTCCGGGGTCGGACAGAATGTGATTGATAAGCGCTTCTTTACCAATGGCCGCATAGATCACTTCGTAGATTTCCCCATCGGCAAAGAATATTACTTTGGCAGGGTAGTCACCGGAGGAATGGTACTCAACACGATCTATGAAGTCGATCAGAACCCAGACAGCAGCCATGAGGCCATGGTCAATGTTCTTGTCGCCGTCAGGCTGTGCGAGATAGTATTCACCGCTGCGGTATATGCGTCCCTGCTTGACCAGATAAGAGAGCAGGTTCTCAACCTTTTTCTCCTTTCCGGGGTACATCGAGAGAATCTGTTTCTTTTTCAAAACTTGGTACATGGTGACATCACGCAGAAGACTGGTGGCTTCCTGCGCATAGATTTGGTCGCGTGTTTTCATAGCGGCTGCCTCCTAATGCGTATAAAATCCGTATTACTTCCGCAAAAGAGAATTTGCTTATGCGTATTATCTAGGCATTATCTGCGCATTGGTCTGGCAATGCGTATTATAGGAGTATAAGGAGCGTATTAACTGGCTTCCGGTTCTTTTTGTGCTTCAGCCCGGTCGAGCAGCTCCTGAAGCTCTTTGCGGTCGGTGGTGATCAGTTCTTTTTCAAACTGACTGCACTTTACTTCTACGGTCACATTGTTGTTATTGGTGCTGATGA
>JAGAUY010000042.1 GCA_017620525.1 Oscillospiraceae bacterium
AGTCGATGGTTTCCATAACAACGTTAGCAGCATCCCAGTAGTGCTCGTTCTTAGCCAGGTTGATGACGGAGTCATGCTCCCAACCGGTCATGGTGTAAGCACCGTTGGAGATGTAGGTAGCGGGATCGGTTGCCCAGCCTTCGTTGCCAACAACATCCTCGCGGACGGGGAAGTAGGTGGGGAATGCCAGCAGCTCGTTCCAGTAAGCGACTGCGTTGTACAGAGTGACCTGCAGGGTCTTCTCGTCCAGAGCGTCAACCTGGATCTCGCCCTCGTTGTAACCAGCAATAACCTCGAACATGTAGCCGTAGTCAGCAGCCAGCTCGGGAGAAGCAGCGCGCTTCCAGGAATCCTCGAAGTCCTGAGCAGTCAGAGCTTCGCCGTTGGACCACTTCAGGCCGTCCTTCAGGGTGTAGGTGTAGGTGATGGTGCCGTCCTCATTCTCAACGCCCTCGACCAGCTCTTCAACACAGTCAGGAGCGATGACCAGCTTGCCAGACTCGTCCAGATCCCACTTTGCCAGGCCAGCAAACAGATGGTTCAGCATGGTTGCACAGTCAGCAGCGGAGTTCAGAGCGGGGTCCATGGTGTCGGGCTCGGAGCCAGCGGAAACGGGCAGGGAGTCGGTAGCGCCGTTAACGGAAGTCTTCCACAGGTACTTGTAGCCCAGGGGGTTGCTGAAGAAGCCTTCAACGGAATCGTCCAGCATGAACATGTCGGTGTAGAAGTACAGAGGAACGATAGCGCCGGTGCTCATCAGCAGGTCTTCTGCCTCGTGCATCAGAGCATAACGGGTCTCAACATCGGTGCAGGACTTGATTAGGGAGATGACGACGTCATAGGTCTCAGCCCAGGTGCCATCCTCAACAGCCACATCATAGCCGTATGCGGTCAGGTCCATGTCATAGACAGCCAGGCCAGCGTGGTCGCCCTTGCCGAACTGAACGTCGTTGTTGCCGGAACCGGAGGTCCACATATCCAGGAAGGAGATGGGATCGTTGTAGTCAGCCAGCCAGCCATTACGAGCGACGGAGTAGTCGCCGTTCTTACGGGTGTTCAGGAAGGTGTTCCACTCCTGGTTCTCCAGGTTCATGGTGATACCAACGCCTGCCAGAGCGCTCTGCAGATACTCACCGATGGCCTTGTGAGCCTCAGAAGTATTGTAGATGTAGGTCAGAGTGGGGAAATTGACCAGCATACCCTGCTCGTCAACTTCGTAATACTTGGTCAGGATGGCGTAAGCTTCGGCATAGTTGTCCTCGTAAGCCTCGGCAGCAACATTGTAGTAGCCGTCAAACTCATCGCTGGTACCTGCGTTCTTATAGAACTCGGAGCCGTCAGCGTCGGTCATGCCCATGGCAACGAAGGAAGAAGCGGGAACCTGGCCACCCTGTGCGATCTTGTCAACAATGTAGTTGCGGTCGAACAGCAGACCAATGGCGTAGCGGATCTCGGCCTCAGCAGCAGCGATCTCTTCAGCGGTCATTTCAGCAGCTTCGGTAGCTGCATCGCCTTCGTTTGCTGCGGGAGCTTCGGTAGCAGGGGTGTTGTTGCCGCCGCAGGCGACCAGACCCAGAACCATAACAACAGCCAGCAGCATTGCAATCAGTTTCTTCATGTTTCATTTTCCTTTCTCAGAGAAAATTTTATTTCATACCTGTTTTTTCCGGTACGGCAAACCGGCGGTCAACAGATGTGAAGCCAGGTAAAAATCAGTTGATCTTATCAACATGATGGCATGCCACGAAGTGACCGGAGGCGACCTCCTTGAATTCGGGCATGGATTCAGCGCACGCATCGGTAGCGTGGGGGCAGCGGGTCCGGAAGGGACAGCCGCTGGGGGCATTCAGAGGGCTGGGAATATCGCCAGTCAGGACAATGCGTTTGTTCTCTCTTGCCTTCTTGGGATCGGGCAGAGGAACTGCGGACATCAGGCTCTTGGTGTAAGGATGCAGAGGATGATCATAGATCTCGTTTGCGTCAGCCAGCTCCACCATTTTGCCCAGATACATAACGGCGATCCGGTCGGAGATATGACGGACAACCAGCAGGTCGTGGGCAATGAACAGATAGGTCAGCCCTAGTTCTTCCTGCAGCTCATCAAACATATTGATGACCTGTGCCTGGATGGAAACGTCCAGCGCGGAAACAGGCTCGTCGCAGACCACAAATTCGGGATTCATGGCCAGAGAGCGGGCAATACCGATTCTCTGACGCTGGCCGCCGGAGAACTCATGGGCATAACGGTTTGCATGCTCGGAGTTCAGGCCGACCTTTGCCATCAGATCCAGGATCCGCTCCTGCCGCTCCTTCTTGGTCTTGTACATCTTATGAACATCCAGAGGCTCGGCAATGATGTCGGAAACGGTCATACGGGGGTTCAGAGAGGAATAGGGATCCTGGAAGACCATTGCGGACTTCTTACGGTACTCCAGAATATCCTTCTTGGTCTCAATCTTCTTGCCGTCAAACCAGATCTCGCCGGAAGTAGGCTTATACAAGTGAAGCAGGGTTCTGCCGACGGTGGTCTTGCCGCAGCCGGACTCACCGACCAGACCGAGGGTCTCGCCTCTGCGGATGGAGAAGGAGACATCGTCCACAGCCTTCAGAGGCTTGGAGGAAAACAGACCAGTATTGATGTTGAAGTATTCCTTCAGGTTCTTCACTTCAACGAGAGGCTTGTTGTTGCTCATTCTTCCTCACCGCCTTCCTTTTCCATAGCTTCTTTCACATTCATCCAGCAGGCAGCCTGGTGCCATTCGTTGATCTGCATGCGCTCGCAGCGCTCCCGCAGGCAGATCTTCATCGCAGCGTCACAGCGGGGTGCGAAGGGACAGCCCTTAGGCATATTCAGCAGGTCAATGGGGGTACCGGTGATGGGCTGCAGCTTGCTGCCATCGCTGTCGACGGTGGGAATGGAGCGCATCAGGCCCTTGGTATACTCGTGCTTGGGATTATAGAAGATCTCGTCGGCAGTACCCTGCTCACAAATAGAGCCGGCATACATGACGATGACTTCGTCACACATCTGGGCAACAACGCCCAGGTCATGGGTGATCATGATGATTGCCATGCCCAGTTCCTTCTGCAGTTGCTGCATCAGCTCCAGGATCTGTGCCTGAATGGTCACGTCCAGAGCAGTGGTGGGTTCATCGGCGATCAGGATGTCAGGTTCGCAGGCCAGAGCCATTGCGATCATGATACGCTGACGCATACCGCCGGAGAACTCGAAGGGATACTGATTCATGCGCTTTTCAGGTTCATTGATATTGACCAGCCGCAGCATTTCCACTGCACGCTCGCGCGCCTGCTTCTTATTGCGGTTGGTATGCAGCAGAATCGCCTCCATCAGCTGATGGCCGATGGTATAGGTGGGATTCAAAGAGGTCATGGGGTCCTGGAAGATGATGGAGATCTTGTTGCCGCGGACGGTCTTCATAACCTTCTCGCCGGCACCGACCAGTTCCTGACCATCGCACTTGATGGAGCCGGAGACGATCTTACCAGTCTTTTCCAGAATCTGCATCACGGAATAAGCGGTAACGGACTTGCCGGAACCGGACTCACCCACAATACCCAGGACCTTGCCGTGGTCCAGGTTGAAGGACACACCGTTAACAGCCTTAACTTCACCGGCAGGGGTGTAGAAAGAGGTATGCAGATCTTTAACTTCAAGCAGTGCCATTTGGTTCTACACTCCTTTCTCAGTTTTTCAGCTTGGGGTCGAATGCGTCACGCAGACCGTCGCCAAACAGGTTCAGAGACAGCACGATCAGGGAAATGACCACAGCAGGGATCACCAGACGGTGAGGATAGGTGGTGATGCCGTTCAGGGCATCGGAAGCCAGGCTGCCCAGGGAAGGCATGGGAGCATTGACGCCCAGGCCCAGGAAGGACAGATAGCTCTCGGTAAAGATTGCGCTGGGGATCTGCAGGCAGGTGGAGATGATGACCACACTGATGCAGTTGGGCAGCAGATGCTTGGTGATGACCCAGCTGCCCTTGGCGCCGGTAGCGCGGGCTGCCAGGACATACTCCTGCTCCTTCAGAGACAGGATCTGGCCGCGGATCTGGCGGGACATGCTGACCCAGTACAGCAGCGCGAAGATGATGAACAGGGAAATGATGTTGCCGCCCAGCTTTTCAAGGATTGTGCCCTCGATGGCTTCATTCAGGCCGCTCTGCTTCAAAACGGAAGCCAGCAGAATGACCATCAGCATATCGGGCAGAGAGTAGATGATATCGACGATGCGCATGATAATCAGGTCCACCTTGCCGCCGAAGTAGCCGGCAATGGAGCCAACGGTCATACCGATGATCAGCACGATGATACTTGCGAAAAAGCCAACAGACAGGGAAATGCGGGTACCGTAAACCACACGGATAAAGTAGTCACGGCCGGCGGAATCAGTGCCGAACACATGAGGGAAGATCTTCTCGCCTTCCGCCATACGCTCCAGCTCGGTCTCACCGAACTGGAAGGGAGCCAGGTTGTTGTAGGAAGCATCAACAGGTCTGCCGGGGTTAACACCCAGCATGGCATCATAGCTGTAGGGCCAGAAAACAGGAAGGATCAGAGCTGCCAGCGTAACCAGGATGATGACGATCATACTGATGGTAGCAATCTTGTTCTTCAGCAGGCGCTTCATACCATCCTTAAAGAAGGTGGTGGAGGGGCGCATCTGTACCATATAGGCCTTCTCCGCGTCAGTCGCGGGGGCAAAGTCATCCAAACTCACATGGAGACTGAAGGGATTCTTTTTCATTTGGTTTCCTCCTTACTCCAGGTTGATTCTGGGATCGACGATCTTGTACATGATGTCGCTGAGCAGGTTCATGATGACGATCAGGGTGGCCAGCACGATGGTGGTACCCATGATCAGGGGATAGTCACGGCCAGTGATGGAGCTGACAAAGTAGCGGCCGATACCGGGCACGGCAAAAATCTGCTCAACAACCAGAGAACCGGTGACGATGTAAGCCAGCATGGGGCCGACATAGGTAATGACGGGGATCAGGGAGTTCTTCAGCGCGTGGCCGAAGATGATCTTCATCTGAGAAACACCCTTTGCCCGGGCAGTGCGGATATAGTCCTGGCCCAGAACATCCAGCATGGAAGAGCGGGTCAGACGGGTGATGTTTGCCATGGGAGACAAAGACAGGGTGATGATCGGCAGGATCAGGCCCTTGGCAGTCTCGCCGTTTGCGGGAACGATTGCCAGCTGCAGCGCGAAGACCAGCAGCAGCAAAGTGCCCAGAATAAAGGAAGGCATGGAGATGCAGGCGGTGGTGATGACCATGATGACCTTGTCCACCAGCTTGTTGCGCCGCAGCGCTGCCACTGCGCCCAGGACCACACCAACCACCAGCGCGATGCCGGCAGCGACCAGGCCCAGCTTGACGGAAACACCCATACCGTCAGTGATGATATCCATAACGTTACGGCCACGGAGCTTCAGGGAAGGTCCGAAGTCGAAAGCAGTTACGATATCCTTCAGATAGGTAATGTACTGTTCCATAAGCGGTTTGTCCAAACCGTACTTTGCCTCCAGAGCAGCCTGTGCTGCCTCGGAGATGGCCTTTTCACCCAGGAACGGGCCGCCGGGAACCGCACGCATGACAAAGAAGGTCACAGTAATAACGACCCACACTGTCAGCAGTGCCAGAGCGATCCGCTTGAGGATGTACCATAATGTCTTTGTATTCATTCTGATCCGTCCTTTCGTTAAAGCTGCGTCCCTTGCCCGGACCAGCTTCGCTCCGTACAAGACCTATCACGCATCCCGCCGGGAAGCGTGAAGCGGGACGTCCCGCTTGTTTATTGTTTCCGATCTGTGCTCCGCACGATTCGGAAGAATATACATATTTACACTTCATAAATATGTTAAGATACAGGTTAGATTATATTATATATAAATTTCAATTTCAACTGTATAACTTTCCGAATATTTGCGATGTTCCTGTCGATGTTTTGTGACTTTTTGCCAGAGATAATCGTCCTCAAAGCGCGCACATGGCATTTTTCGTATTTTAGCCGTGCAATTTCGTGCGCAAGGCAAGCACATTTTATGAATGTTCTGTGAACAAAGGCTCCTGTTTATTGGTATATCTGGATTAATATGCATCGCAGCTTTCATCCATACAAATCGAATTTGGTACCGCACAAAAAAGCCCCGCCTTTTGGGCGGGACTTCTGGATATGATGGATTTATCCGGTATTCTGTTCGTCGCTTCCAAACTGCTCATGGTATGCATCCAGTACATCCTGGCATCCGTTCCGGCTCAACCCCCGGAATACCAGCTTTTTTATAATATCATAGATCACAGCAAACAGCGGCACCGCAATGATCATGCCCACAAGTCCCCACATACCGCCGAACAGCAGAATGGAGAACAGCACCCAGAAACTGGATACGCCCGTGTGCTGGCCCAGGATCTTGGGACCGATCACATTGCCGTCCAGCTGCTGCAGCGCCAGGACGAACAGCGCAAACCACAGCGCCTTGATGGGACTCTCGATCAGAATCAGCAGGATCGAGGGGATCGCACCCAGGAAGGGACCAAAGAAGGGGATCACATTGGTCACACCAACAATGGCTGAAACCAGCAGCGCATTGGGGAATTTGAAGATGGAGCATCCGATGTAGCACAGCACACCGATGATGGCCGAGTCTACCAGCTTGCCTTCGATGAATCCGCCGAAGAGCCGGTCCACGATGGCGATCTCATTGAGCACCATGTCCGCCCATCTGGGCTTGAAAACACTGCGGATGATCATCACACTCTGACGGCCGAAGCGCTTGCGGCTGGCCAGCAGGTACGCAGCGACAATAATACCGATGAGCAGATCCTTCAGGAACAACAGCACCTTCCACACGCTCATGCCCACACCGCTGACGATGTTGGTGATCTGAGGCGCCAGAGTCTCCGCGGCCCAGGTTTCAAGGGTCGTGTAGATCTGGGTGTAGCTGCTGTTGAAATACTGGATCATGGCCTCGTTTTCGCCGAAGGTTGCCGTGGCCCATTTCACCAGCTGTTCCACCTTTTCAGGGATGGTCTTCCACAACGAAACAATGCTGTGATACAGCTGAGGCGCGATCATGATAATCAGCGCGTATACCACCAGCAATCCTGTGATCAGACTCAGTGTTACCGCCAGACCTTCTGCCAGCTTCTTATGCTTTCCGTGAAATGCCTGACGGAATTTTTCCGAGTACAGATTGCACATGGGGCGCAGCAAATACGCAATGACACCGCCGTAGATAAAAGGCATTAGAATCTTCACGATGGTCTGCACCGCTTCACCGACGCCCTGGAGCCTGTACAGCAGGAAGAAAAAGACCACGCTCAGACTGATGGCGCCGAATCCGGCCAGCATACCCAGCAGATACGGTCTTCTTTCAGGATTCTTCATATGTTTCCTCACATCTCCTTCTCTATCCGTCTATATTAAATATAGTATAACACACTCTTTTCCAATATGCACCATTAATTTCCAAAAAAGGCCTGAATATTTCCTTAAGACCCGATTCTTGCATTCACCCGTCTCCTGTGCTACAATATACAAAATTTCGTCGAATTACGGCGCATCAGGAGGGAAACCCTGTGAATAAGCGCAATCTGCCGGGGACCATCGGTCTGCTGGCAGCCATCTGCATCCTCGCGTTCATCGCCGGAAACCGTTCCGGAAATACCGGCACATCCCAAACCGGCGCCGCCGGAGCCGGCTGGCAGAGCATCGAAGGAGTTCAGTACTATAAAAACAGCGACGGCACCTTTGCCTCCGGCTGGCTGGAGCTGGAAGGAAAACACTACTATCTGCGCCAAAACGGCAGTATGGTCACCGGCTGGCTCAGCCTGGAAGGTCAGCGCTACTATCTCGATGAGGACGGCGCTGCGGCGGTTGGTCCCCGGGAAATCGAAGGAAAAATATACCTCTTTGACGACAACGGTCTGCTGGCAAATGGCATAATCGAGGCGGAAGGAACACGCTATCTTGCGGATGAGGACGGTTACCCCCGCTCCGGCTGGGCAGAATCCGGTAATATGCGCTATTATTTTGACGACAGCGGCCGCGTCGTGACCGGGTGGCAGACAATCGGTTCTTTTGACTACTACTTTTACAGCGACGGCTCCCCCGCCGCGGGAAAAACCGAACTCGACGGAGAACTCTATTGCTTTTCCTCCAACGGTCAGTACATCCCTCTGGTTAATCCCTGGCATTACATCCCCGATGACTATACCGTTGAACTGAAGAACATCGACGCCAATCACCGGATCGCCTCCATTGCCTATGACGATTACAGAGAAATGATGGAAGACTGCCGGGCAGCGGGACTGGATCCCGCAGTATGCTCCTCCTACCGCACGCAGGAATATCAGGAGCTTCTGTTCGCCCGCAAGGTGGAATACTACACCAGCAAGGGCTATGAAGACGAAGAAGCCGCCGAGCTGGCAGGCCACACCGTCGCTGTTCCCGGCACCAGCGAGCATCAGCTGGGCCTGGCGCTGGACATCATTGACAACGGCAACTGGAACCTGAATGAAGCACAGGCCGATACCGCCACCCAGAAGTGGCTCATGGAGAATTCCTGGCGCTACGGCTGGATCCTGCGCTATCCCGACGGAAAAAGTGAGCTGACCGGCATCATCTTCGAGCCGTGGCACTACCGCTATGTGGGACGCGAAGTCGCAGCGGAGATCTATGAACTGAATATCTGCCTGGAAGAATATCTGGACATGCTGACAGTCGGATAATATGCACCCCGAACCGCTCGGTTCGGGGTTTTCCGTTTTACCAGATCTTTACTGGACTTTTTCCGATATTCCGCTATAATGGATGGTATCTCACACACAAACGGAGGCTCCTGTATGAAGCTCAATTACAAACGCACCATTCTGGTCGGTTTCGCGTTCTTCCTGATCAGTGCATTCTGGCAGGCATACGACGCAACCATACCCGTGATCCTGACCAACAAGTTCGGTATGTCCCAGACCTGGTCCGGTGTGATCATGGCGCTGGACAACATTCTGGCCGTGTTCATGCTGCCGGTGTTCGGCGCTTTGTCCGACAAACGCGAAACCAAATACGGCAAACGTACCCCCTTCATCGTCCGTGGCACCATTGTGGCGGCGCTGGCATTTCTGTGTCTGTCCTTCGTGGATCTGGCTCAGCTGAACAATATCGCCCAGGTGGCCGTCATCGATGACCCCGCCGCACTGGAAGTGATCTACGACACCCAGGGCGACAAAGAGCTGCTCACTCCCGAGGGCGACAAATTCGTGCTGGAAGATACCTTCACCAAAGAAGACTTCACTGCCATCCGCATGAAGACCACCGACGCAGCCGGCAAGGAGTTCACCGATCCCAACTATACCAATTATGTTTCCCCCGCCCGGCAGGCCTATGCCTGGGAAAAGACCGCAGAGAATTTCATTCCTCTTGTATTGTTTGTTCTGCTGCTTCTGGTGGTGCTGGTGTCCATGGCCACCTTCCGCTCCCCTGCTGTGGCGCTGATGCCGGATGTCACCGTCAAACCCCTAAGAAGCAAAGCCAATGCGGTTATCAATCTGATGGGTACCGCCGGCGGCATCCTGGTTCTGGTGCTGGGCATGGTGTTCTCCACCTCCGCCGTCAGAAATGCCCTGATGAGCTATACTGTATTCTACAGCATCATCGCCGCCATCATGCTGGGCGCGCTGGCAATTTTCCTGCTGACCGTCCGGGAGACAAAATGGGCAGCCCAGATGCGCGACGACAGCGTCAAATACGGTATTGAGGAAGCCGCGGAAGAGGGCGGCGAAAAGCGCAGCCTGACCGCAGGTGAAAAGAAGTCCCTTATCTGCATTCTGCTGTCCATCGCCCTGTGGTACTTCGGCTACAACGCCGTTACCTCCAAATATGCCGTCTATGCCGGCAACATTCTGGACAAGGACTACAACACCACCATGCTCCTGGCGCAGGCCGCGGCCATCATCTCCTACCTGCCCGCCGGTATGGTTGCCTCCAAGATCGGCCGCAAGAAGACCATCCTCGCCGGCATCGTCATGCTGACTGCCGCCTTCGGCGCCGCTGCTTTTATGCGCGCCGAAAGTCCTACCTTGCTGATGAATATTTTCTTCGCCCTCGCCGGCATTGCCTGGGCCACCATCAACGTCAACTCCTTCCCCATGGTCGTCGAGATGTGTTCCGGTGCCGACATTGGCAAGTACACCGGCTTCTACTATACTGCATCCATGACCGCCCAGATCATCACGCCCATGCTCTCCGGCTTCCTGATGGATAACGCAGGCATGACCGTTCTGTTCCCCTATGCCGCTATTTTCGTGGCGCTGGCCTTTGTGACCATGTCCCTGGTCAAACACGGCGATGCCAAAATCATCGCAAAAAAGGGCCTGGAAGCGCTGGATGTTGAGGATTAAGCAATATGGACAAGATCATCAAAGCCGCTTTCGGCGGTGCCGTGGCGCTGAGCGGACTGTTCGTCCTGGCGGTTCAGGGCCGTACCGGCCATCCCGGCCTGGCGGAGCTGAAAAAGTGGAAATATGCCCACAGAGGACTCCACGATGAATTCCTGCCTGAAAACTCCATGACAGCCTTCCGGGCAGCGCTGGAGCATGGCTATGGCATCGAGCTGGACATCCATCTGCTGAAGGACGGAAATCTGGCCGTCATGCACGATTCTTCCCTGAAACGAACCACCGGCTGTGACGGCTGCATCGAGGATCTGACCACACAGCAGCTGAAGGACTACCATCTGGGCGGCACCGATGAAACCATTCCGGAATTCCGGGATGTGCTGAAGCTCTTCGCCGGAAAGGCACCCCTGATCATCGAGCTGAAGCCGGAACGGGGCAACCATGCCGCGCTGGCGGAAGCTGCCTGCGCCATGATGGAAGGCTATGAAGGTGCGTGGTGCATGGAGTCCTTCGATCCCCGGTGCGTCTACTGGCTGAAGAAGAACCGTCCGCAGATCATCCGCGGTCAGCTCACCGAAGACTTCTTCCGCGCGGAAAACAGTCCCCTGCCCTCTTATCTCAAATTCGCAATGAAGCACCAGCTGTTCAATTTCGCCACACAGCCTGATTTCATAGCCTATAAATTCAGGGACCGCGAAACCATCAGCAACCGGCTGGCGCGGAACTTCTGGGGTGTTCAGGGCGTCAGCTGGACCCTGATCAGCCGGGAAGAATTCGACACTGCCGCCAAAGAAAACTGGATCCCGATTTTCGAAAATTTCAAGCCGTAAGTCAAAACGCCCGCAGGAAAGCGTGATATCCTTAACGGTTAAAACGAGCAAGTGAACGAATCACTTGCTCGTTTTTTATTTTACTGAGTACCTTCTATGCCAGCTTTCTCGTATGCCAGGGAATAATCATCCAAAGAAAAGTTCTTTACTGCGTCTTCCAGTTCATATTCGTATTCGGTCATATACATCTGCATATATTCGCGTCCTGCAACATAACCGTTCAGCACGGTTTCATCCTCTTTGGTCGTGGTTTTGCGTTTGAGAATATCTTCATAATCAGCATAAGCAGCAGGGTCTGCTGACATACCGGTTGCAAAAGTGAATGGACACATATCGCTCAGAAGATCGCATAGGCTGAAAGGATGCGGTGAGACGGGACCCTTTGCTTGCCGAAATATATGTTCCAAGGTCCAGTAAAAAGCGATATAACACCGCTCAAAATAATTTTTCTCCATTGTATCACGCCTTGTCCAAACGGATTATTATTCAAGCCTGTAACAGGATTCCATTCTCTGGGAATTTCGTTGATACCCCCATTGAAGATAGAACCATTCCACACTCTCGCCCATATCTGGCTGCCATCAGGTTGGATCTGTGCATACCATTGCGTATTCATGCTATCCGTGCCAAGATAATTATTTGGATTATTGGCAACAGACTCCAACAAGGTACGATTTTCGGGGGTGTCTGGCAGATGTCCAGGCCGATCCGCAAACATATGCTTTAACTGAGAAGGCTTGGATGAAAGTCTGTTCTGTCCGCCATTACCGCCAGCTGACCCACCGCCTTTTGAAATCATACCGCACATGTACTTTACAATCGGCTGAGTAAGGTTTTTTCTTGATTCAGGTTGTCGGTTGCTGCATAGTCTACAACAATCAACTTGCCTTCCATTTCCTCGAAAGGCTCACCGTAGCAGATAATGGCTTTGGGTTTGATCCGCCGCAGCATTTCTTTGTAACCCGCCATAAAGAGCTGCTTTTCCGTCCGCATACCCACAGTAGAAACGGCGACCACGCTGCCCTCGTCAATGCCGTCAAAGCTGAACCAAAAGGTATCTGCCTCGCCCCACACAAGCGAAGGAATAACCTTCAAGCCTTTGGACTGGAAATGGGCGCCACACCAACGGCTTTTGAACACCCGATGAATCTGCACAGCCACGGGCGTCTCCGTGTACACACTGAATTGCGGTGAAAGAATTGCGCGGTATTCCTTCAGCTTCTCCACACGAGGTTCCGGGTCTTTCCAGAGAACCTCAAATTTATAATCATCCAGAAAGAAATGTACGATTTTCTCTTTCTGTCCTTCGCTGAGCTTATCATAACCGATCAGTTCGATGTTATCAAGGTCAAGCTTTGCCTTTTTGATGACGGGCATTTCGAAAGTTCCATCCCTGGCAAACTGGTTGCGAAGAATCATTGGGTCATTGTGAAAAACCACACTTTTCAAATAAATACCTCCAACTCATTTGTGATGGTATTCATGTTACACGATTTGTGTAGAAAAGTCCGTCGAAGTGTGTAGATGTATTTTCACGTGCGGGGCAAGCAGAGCATCCGGCTGTCCGCCGGATGCAACGAACCGGGCAGTTGCCCAGACCCACATACATATGAAAACTGGCAGGCCATAACGACCTGCCAGAAATTCTATTCGATTCTCCCTTAAGGACATCACGCTAATTCCTGCGGGTGTTTTTTATACTCTGCTGCTGTTGCACACCAGATAGAGAATCTGCCGGTCTTTCGCCAGATCCTTCAGCAGTGCCAGCGCCTGCGCTGTTCGTTCATCATCCAGATTCACAAAGGGATCATCCAGGATCACAAAAGGCTTCACATCGGCAAACAGCGCGTCCACCAGCGCAAAGCGCATACACAGCATCACAAGATCCGACTGGCCCGCACTGAAAAATGCCAGTTCCCTGGCCGCACCCTGCCGCTCCAGCCGCACTTCCAGGTCGCCGGTTACCAGGATCTTATCCCGTTCCTCACCGGTCAGGCGGCTCAAATACGCTGCGAAACGCTTCTGGATCGTCCCCAGATAACTGCCGGTCAGATTGTCTTTCGCCTGCTGAAGGTATTCCAGCGTCCGGTCCAAAGCGGCAGACTTTTCAGCATCGCCGTCCTTTTTCATCTGCCAGTATTCCAGCGCATCCCTGATCCGGGGGATGCAGTCAATGTCTTCGCGAAGCTGGGCAGCCAGCTGTTTGCGTTCCAGGCTCTGACGGGTCCACAGCGTGATCTCATCGGACAGTTCCTTCTCCAACCGTTTCAGCTCTTCAGGATCGTCCGCGTTTTCCACCGCATCCGGAAGCACCGGGTGCTCCGCACGGAAGACAGAAATCTGTGCCTTCAGCTCTTCCAGCCGCTCTTTTTCCCGGATATATTCATCACATTCCCGGCGCAGCCGGGTCAGCTGGCTGTGGAAGGAATCCACCGTATCATAATAGGGACTGAGAAATGCTGTAAGCTGCCTGCTCAGCATATTGGTCTGCTGCTGAAGCTTGCACTCCCGCTCCAGTGCGGCAGTCCGCTTCGCCCGCAGCTCCATCAGCCGGCTGCGCTTCATCCTCAGATCCATAAGTGCCTGTTCTGCATCCCGGATATCATAACCATAGACAGTCAATTCCCGCTGCAGCGCATGAATGCAGCGCTCCAGTTCCTCCTCTGTACGCCCGCGGCTGCGGGAAAGCGCCGCCTGCCGGTCCAGCAGCATCAGATATGCTGCCCGTCGGTCCCGAATCGCCTGCAGCGCGCCGGACAGCGGATCCATTGTGCTGTAGCGCTCCGTAAAGAAGCGGACCTGTTCTTCCAGCCGGGCTGCTTCCCGGGCAGCAGCATCCATCCGAAGCCTCTGCGCATCCGCAGCGGCAGACAGTTCCCGTGAGATTATCCGCCGGATGCCCAGATATACACCTGCAGCCAATGCCCCCAGTCCGATGACCAATGCTGCCGCGCCGGGAACAACATTCCGTACCGACAGCAGCCAAATGCCTGCGGCCAGTCCCAGGGCACCCAGGATCAGGCAAATGATCATGGCAGCGGGATTTTTTCCCGCGGGTGAATGAGGCTGTGCCGCCGCCAGCCTCTGGTTCTCCTGCCGCAGCCGGTTTGCCTGCTCCAGCTGCGCGGCAGCCTGGGCAATGGTCATGTCATCGGGAATGCCGTTCCCAAAATAGCGCTCCAGCTCTTCCAGTTCCCGTTTCTCCCGGGCGGGCAGTTCCTGGCTTTTGGCGACCGTCCGCAGCCGCAGTGCCTCCCGGTGCCGGGCAGAAAGAGCATCCAGCTTCTCTTCTTCCGGGATTCCCGCCGCGAAGAAACTTTCCAGTTTCTGCAGCTGTTCCCGGTCTGCCCCGGGTAAACCGGCGCTTTGCTGCTGCGCCGTCAGCGTCAAATACTGCCGGCATGCCTCTTCCGCCCTGTCGAAAGACTCCGCAGACGGCACACCGGAGGCAAAACGGGTACCATCGCCAACAGCCTCCCGGGCATTGGCAAGCTGCGTCTGAAGATCATTGTACTGCCTGCGCAGGGTTCTGTCCGCCGCCGCCTGAGATGCCCGGCTGATCCGCTCACGGACCTCTTCCAGTTCCCGGCGGCCTCCTTCCAGACGTTCCTCCAGATTCTGAATCTCCTTGCGGCAGGATTCCAGCGCATCGCGCTTTCCTTCCATCCGGTCCAGTTCTTCCTGATATCGGGACACCTGCGCTCTGGCTTCCGCCACGGAACCGCCGCTGCCCCGATAGGGAATGAAACCGCTGCGCTTTTCCCGCAGCGCTTTCACTGCCTTGTCAAAATTATTGATGTCGTTGGTATCCTCCACCAGATTGCCCAGCTTGGCCCGGATGCTGTCCGTCGTCAGCGGGCCGGTCTCATGAACCTGGGGCATATAGGTGCTGCGCTCGAAAGAATCCGCGTCCAGCTGAAACAGCTCCACACCGATTTCCTCCGTAAAGCGGTTGCTTTTCCGGTTGGTCGTCAGATCAATGAGGGCAAAGCTGTCCCCCCGCGGCGTTGCACCGAAGGTTCGTTCCACGCGGTAGACGGCACCATCATGTTCAAAGGTCAGATGACCGCCGCACTTGCCGCCGCCCCAGGGAAGATACTTCTTCCGCTTATTTCTGTCCAGCGTTTTTGCTGCCCGGGGGAATCCATAAAACATCGCCCGAATGAACTCCGCCAGAGTGGTCTTGCCGAAGCCGTTGTCCTCCCGGATCACGGTCAGGCCTTCTCCGAATTTCAGATCATACCGGTGCAGACAGCCGAAATTCTCAATATATAAACTGATCAGTTTCACAGGACGATCTCCTCCCCGCTGAGCGCCTGAATGCCGCAGCAAATGATCCGTGCCTTTTCTTCCTCGCCGGCATTCGATGCCATCACCAGCCGTATGAACTCACCTTTCAGCGAAGCATCATGCTCATAGGTCTCTTTCTCAATCCTGAAGCTGCTCTCGTCCTTGACCTTCACAAACCAGAACAGCGGCTCCAGGCTCTTCTTCAGCAGCTGCAGATCCTTCTGCGTCTGCAGCGTATAGGAGCCGGTCAGTGTGAATTTCACCAGGCTGCTCTGATTGATCTCCTCCGCAGCCGCTTCCATGGCCCGCCGGATCTGGCTGACGGTGGTCAGGTCCGTGATATCCACACACACTTCGTGGAGAGTCCTTGCCGCAAAGGGCACAAACTCGCTGTCTACCTTTCCGTTCTCCACATTCAGAAGTACAAACCCCTTCGGACCGCATTCATCGAACCCGCGTCCCTCCAGACAGCCGCTGTAGCAGTATTCTCCTTCCGCATCCAGCTTTTCCTTCTGATAGGAGTGAAGATGGCCCAGGGCAAGATAGCGGATATGCTTTTCACGCAGCAGCGGCAGCGCGATCATATCTTCCCCGGGCTGCGTTGCAATCTGACCATGGAGCATAACGATATTGGTACGCTCCGGACACAACCGGAGATTACTGTAAAAGGAATTCCAGTTTTCTCCATCCGGCTCCATACCCGCAACGGTCACATCCCCGTACTCATGGTAAGTCCAGAAATCCGAAAAGGTCTTCAGATTATCAGGCAGTTCCAACCCCTCAAAGGGGTCCTTCTGCCCGTCGTGATTTCCCCGTAGACAAAGGAAATCCACCTCTCCCGCACCGCGGATCCGGTCCAGCACAAAGTCCGCAGTCTGCGCGGAAACCCGCCTGCTGTCAAACAGGTCACCTGCCATCAGAACCGCCCTCACTCCGTTTTCCCTGGCATAGGATACCATTCTCTGGAAGGTGGCACAGATCTCCGCATTGCGCTCCCGCGCCTGGCGTTCAGACAGATTGGCCTCCATTTTCGAATCCAGATGAAGATCCGAGCAATGAATGAATCTCATCGGGTCTCCTCCTTTCTTTTGCTGGTAAGAGCATACCACATCATCTTCTTTTTTTCAAGAATCTCACCCGATTCCATGATCGCACGGCACCGCGTATACGTTCAGACGCTCTCACGTACTCATGTGCATCCTTAATTTTTGTTTATTTTTTCCGACTCAGACCTTGACGAAGAAAAAGCAAAAAGCTCAAAAAATCGAAAAAGATAAACTCAAAATTGGCCGATATAACCCAAAGAAGCACAACTGCACAAATTTATCACCGCAAATGATACACATTTAACAAATCAGCACTTTCTATTTCGGTTTATCTTGACATTTCGCCCAACAGCGAGTAAAATTTTTATGTCGGATATGTGCAAACACATATCCACGTTTTTCAAAATCAAAAGGAGGAAAACACAAATGAAAAAGCTGATTGCTCTGCTGCTGGCTCTGGTCATGGTTATTGGCCTGGTTGCCTGCGGCGCCGAGGAAGCTCCTGCTACCGAGGCTCCCGTTGCTGACGAAGGCAACGACGCTCCCGCTACCGAGGCTCCCGCAGCCGACGAAGGCGAGAAGGTTACCGTCACCATGATCGCTGCCCAGTACGGCAACGAGACCGCTGACTGGTGGGCTGGCTTCGAATCCGACTTCGAGGCTGCCAACGCTGACATCGACCTGGTCGTTGACGTTGTTTCCTGGAACGACATCTACACCGTGGTCAACACCCGCATCGCCAACGGCGAGGCTCCCGACCTGCTGAACATCGACGTCTTCGCCGATTACCAGGCTGACGGCCTGCTGCTGCCCGCTGAGGACTGGGTTTCCGAGGAGACTTACGCAAAGTTCTTCCCCTCTTTCCTGGATCAGTCCATCGTTGACGGCGTTGTCTGGGCAGTTCCCGACCTGGCTTCCGCCCGCGCTCTGTACTACAATGCTGACATCCTGGAGGCTGCCGGTGTTGAAGTTCCCACCACTTGGGACGAGCTGAAGGCCGCTTGCGAAGCCATCAAGGCTTACGACGCAGAGATCTACCCTTGGGGCGTTGACATGACCACTGACGAAGGTCAGGCTTGCTTCGCTTACTACGCATGGAAC
>JAGAUY010000043.1 GCA_017620525.1 Oscillospiraceae bacterium
GAAAAAAATCGCAGAACGAAAAAATTCAATACCGGGGTGTAGCGCAGTTGGTAGCGCGCTTGGTTCGGGACCAAGAAGTCGGGCGTTCGAGTCGCCTCACTCCGACCAAAAGTCCTCTGATTCCAATGGATTCAGAGGACTTTTTCTTTATTTTTGCTCTCTTTTTTCGGGTTATCCTGCCTGTGCCTTGAGCTGCGCCAGCTCTGCTTTCATCTCCCGAATCAGCACCACCAGCTTTTCTTCGCATTCCTCACGGGTGTGGGCGTAGACATTTCGGGAGCGTTTTTTGCCGTCGATCCACTTGGGCGAGTATCGCCCTTCCCACAGGTGGTCGTTGATTTGGGTCACACATCCGGTGCCCGGTTTGCGCCGGTTACTCTTGACCGGCTGGAACTCCTCTGTCGGCTTTTGCGGCCTTTCGATGCATTCCTCTGCTTCCGTTACTTTGCCGATCCCCCGGTCGATGTTTGCCGCCGCTTCCTCCTGCATGGTGTCGGTGATGTGAGTGTAGATGTCCAGAGTCGTTGCCGCCGAGGTGTGACCGATGATGGCAGACAGCGTTTTCACATCCATACCGTTTTCCAGCGCAGCGGTGGCAAAGGTGTGCCGGAGGTCATGAAATCTGATCCGCTTGCACTGTGCCAGTTCCAGAATGGTGTGCATTTTCTTGCGGCACCATGCCGGGTCCATAGGAGCATCCTCCTTGATACGGGATGGGAACATCCATCGGGAGAACACGCCCTTTTTATATTCGCTCAGCACCTCCAGCAGGACCGGCGGCAGGATGATGGTGCGTATGGACGCCTTTGTTTTCGGCTCAGACACCGTCAGATCACCCTTCACACGGTATACCTGCTTGTTGATCCTCAGTTCCCCTGTCTCGAAGTTCAGGTCATCCCACTGCAAGGCCAGCAGTTCGCCCCGCCGCAGTCCTGTCGCCAATTCCAGAAGGAAGACTTCGAAGAAGTTTTCTTCCTTGGCCTGCAGCAGAAATCGCTGCATCTCCTCACGGGTCAGCACCTGCATCTCCCTGGTTTTCTTGGGCGGAAGCTTGCAGCCGATGGCGGGGTTTTCCTGTATGAGTCCTTCCTGTACCGCCTTGTCCAGTGCGGCGCGACAGGTTGCGTGGCAGCCACGCACAGCCCGGTTGGATAATCCCTCACCGTAATGCTCCACCTGCCGTACACGACCTTCTGTTTTTAGCTTATTATAGAATTTCTGAAGGTCAGCCTGAGTGAGCTTGTCCAGCCGGATATGTCCCAATTCGGGAACGATGTGGTGTCTGATCCTGCTCTCATAATTTGCCTGTGTCGTGGGTCTGAGTTTCGGCTTGCAGTAATGCTCAAACCAGAATTCCACCCAATCGCCAAAGCGCATATCGGATTTTACCGTCTTGGAGCGTATCCAGCCGCACTCCGCTTTCAGTGCATCCAGTTTCTCATCGCATTCCTTTTTGGTTTTGGCCAGTACATTCTTGGTTTTGGGAAGGCCGTTTTCATCGTAGCCTATCACATAGCGGCCTTCCCAGCGTCCGTCCTTTCTCCGCCGGAGTGTGCCATCACCGGCTTTTCGCTTTTTTGCCATGAGCTCGCCCCCTTTCCGAGAATATCTTCCATGAAACCGCCAACCACATTCGCCGCCTGCTTCTGCATATCCTTTGTCACGTGGGTGTAGGTATCCAGCGTGAAGGAGGCGTTGGTGTGGCCCAGGATACCGGAAAGTGTCTTGGCATCCACACCGCTGGTCAGTGCATGGGTGGCGAAGGTGTGTCGTAGGTCATGAAATCTGATATCAGGCAGTCCTGCCTTGTTCAGTAGTGCTTTCAGATGCACATAGGCATAATGGGGCGAGGTCGGATGCTCCGGCTTGACCGGGTGATGGAAGATCCACTCACTCAGTGCATTTTGTTTCCGCCTGCGCAGCAGGTCTGCCGTACTCTTTGGCAGGACGATGGTGCGTTTTCCCTTGCCGGTTTTGGTTTCGCCGGTGCTGTATTCTCCCTCGCGCTGATAGTGCAGGGTTCGGGAGATTTTCAGTGTACCTTTCTCTTCGTCGAAGTCCTGCCATTGCAGGCCGCAGATCTCGCCGCGGCGCAGTCCGGTGGTCAGCTCCGTATAGAAGAAATCATACCAGGGTTCATCCGCTTCGATCGCCTTCATGAAGATATCCATCTGTTCGTTGGTCAGGATCTTTTTCGGCTTCTGATCGCGTTTCGGCACGGTGGTGCCCTCTGTCGGATTCTTATGGATCAGATGCTCCTTCTTTGCGACATTCATTGCCAGATGAAACATGGAGTGTATGCGGCGTATGGTGGTGTCAGAAAGTTCCTTGCCGAGTTCCGGGTGTTCATGGATGCGGCCTTCCTTTTTCAGCTTGATATACATTCGCTGCACATCGGTGGTCGTGATCTGCGAGATACGCTTATGACCGAGGATGGGGCCGATGTACTGCTCTGCATATCTGCGGTAGCCGCTCAGGGTGCTTTCCCGCACCGTGGTGGCTGCGTATTTCTCCAGCCACTGGTCGAGCCATTCACTGAGAGTCATGTTGCTGGCTTCGGTCAGCTCAGCGCCCTGGTATGCGTCAATGAGCTGATGGAGCTTTCCCGTCATTTCCTTTTGTGTGGCACCGTATGCGTAGCGGAAAATGGGATCTCCATTATCTTTATGGCCCACAACGATACGGCACTGCCAGCGTCCGTTTTCCAGTTTTCGTACCATACCGTCGCCGGACGGTCTACGCTTTGCCATGGATTTTCACCTCCAATCGAGTTTTGTTTTTTGTTATACATTTGTTTCTTCTGAGTTACTCTCATCGTGGGCCTGTGCTTTGCGGCAGGCCCGTTCTTCTTCCTCTTTGGCGAAGGAGTACATCGCTTCCTCTGCCAGTTCCCGGTGGATGCCGCAGGCGAGGCGGTACCCGCAGGTGAAGCTGTGAAGGGTTGCGAGACCCCGCAGGTTGTCCTCCATATCTACCAGCCGTAGCAGGAGTTTCCGGTCCTCCTTCGCCAGCCGGGAAGAGAGTTCTTTGTGGGTGCGATTTACCTCATCGTTCAAGTTCTGAATTGATTGGCAGTCAGTTTCGAACTGTCTTTGCAGTGCTTTCATGTAATCGTACATACTGTTTACCTCGCCTGCGGGAAGCGGTGCGGCTCCGCCACGCACTGGTACAGGATGGCTCCGCAGTTTCCGCAGATCAGGAACTTGATACGATTGCCCAGCAGACCGTTTCGTTTGAAGGTCACCAGTGCATCCTGCTGCCAGCCGACTCGGATATCTCTGCCGCCGCAGTGCCGGCACTGCTCTACCGGAAGTTGGTTCGTCATAGTCGCTTCCTCCGTTTCTGTAATTTTGCAAACACACAATACCGGAAGAGCAGACGAATAGCCAATGAAAGAAGTGCTGATACAGAAAATTCTATGAAACCAACAAATGATTCTGTAACGAAACGGAATTCCGCACCGTCATTTATTGTAGAAGGCCTTTCAATACAATGCAGACATAGGAGGTATACAGATATGATGAAACGTATGATTTCCGTTATACTGATGACTCTCGCCCTCGCCGTGCTGCTTTGCGCCTGCGGCAGTGAAGAGGCAGAGGAAAAAACCTTTGTTCTGGAGGATGTCTATCAGAGTATCATGGATGCTCAGAGTGAGGACAGTGAGGCACTTGTCATGTTCCCGGAGGCTGACCCAGCTGTGGTAGACAGCATCTATCCCGGTCTGTCTGAAATTGAACTGACACAGCAGGCCCTGTATTTCCCGCCCATCTTTGGCTTTGCCAGCGAGATCATGCTGGTGGAGGTCACCAACAAGTCTGATGTTGCTGCTGTGAAAGAAATCTTTCAGGCGCGCATTGACCGCGGTGCCTCGGATACCACCTATCCCGAAAACGCGGAGCCCTGGGCGACGCGGGCGCAGGTACAGGTGGAGGGCCGGTATGTGTGCATGATCGTACTGCCGGAAGGGAATACGATCCCCGAAAACGTCTTTGCCACGGAGGAATGATCCTCACACTTTGATGCAGGGTATGGTATAATGCCCCCGTAAGATCAACTGCAAGGGAGGCGGCGTCTTGGAGGACGAACAGATCATCGCGTTATTCTTTCAGCGTTCACCGGACGCACTGCCTGAGACCAGGCAAAAATATGGTGCGCTCTGTCAAAGCATTGCACGGAAGATCCTGCCGGATCAGCGGGATGTGGAGGAATGTGTCAGCGATATGCTGATGCGGCTTTGGAACGCGATCCCACCAGAACGCCCCCGTTCCCTTTCTGCCTATATCGCACGGATCACCCGCAATCTTTCGCTGGACCGGTATTCCTACAATATGGCGGAACAGCGCAGCACCGCACTGACCCAGGCTTTTGAGGAACTGGAGCCGTGGCTGCCCGCCGGCACCGGCGACCCAGAATGTGCCTTTGACGAAAAACATTTCCATACTGTTATGAATGACTTTTTGCGCGCGCTGCCAAAAGAGGCCCGCGTCTTCTTCCTGCGCCGATACTGGTACGGTGACAGCATCCGTGAGATAGCAGAAGCGTTCCGTGTCAGCGAGGCAAAGGTCAAGACATCCCTTTTCCGTACACGGCAGCGTCTGCGTGAAGCGCTTGATAAGGAAGGAATTGTGATATGAACAATAAAAGATTTCGAAGGTTAATGGACTCCGTTGATCCGGAGCTGCTGGAGGAGGCAAAGGAACCTCCCCGACGATCCAGGAAACGTTTCGGATCTCTCGCAGCCATGGCGGCCTGCTTTGTTCTGCTTGTGGGCGGTGTTATAATTTTTCAATCCAGAGATAGCGTCCAAGACCCGCAGCAAGGCACAGCACAGCTTGCCAATCCCATTCAGACGGTCACTGCCGCAGAGGTCGCGCAGCTTGGCTACCGCATCCCGCTGCCTGCTGAAGCACAGGATACAAAGTACCAGCTGATCACTTTGAGTCAGGATACCACTCCCATGGCGCAGGTTTCTTTTCTGGTAAATGACAGGGACTATACTTGTCGGGCGGTAAAGGCCGAACAGGCAGAAGACATCTCCGGCATCTATCAGGAGTGGGCAGAGAGCATTGACTGGGCCATTGGTGAACTGCAGATGCAGATGAGGAAGGCTGCTGACTCGGCGTGGGTCGGCTGGTTCTCTTCCACGGACGGTGTGCAGTGGTGTCTCAGCGGTGACCCCGACAGCGTCCTTCTTACCGCACAGGAGATCGTAGAGACGCTGGGCTACCAGATGGCAGTGGCACCGGATGGAGCTGAACAAGTGGTTTACGATGTGCTCACACTGGACGGACTTACCGTTGGTGAAACCGCCTTTGTTCTGGACACTGTCAGCTATGTCTACCGCACTGCGGCCACTTCTGAAATCGCAGAAGACTTTGCGGACATTTCCGGTTTGACCACCGCTCAATATCCAGTGAACGAAACTGCAGCCGTTTCCTATTGCGATGCACGCCTTTCCTACGAGGATGGCGGCAGCGGAAAGATCGTGTGGTTTGATCCCGTTCCAGGCCTGCTTTACAGTCTGAGCATGGACAGCGGTGCTTCTGCTGATGTGCTTACCCTGATGGCGGAACAACTTTTTGCTCCTGCACAGGGCGATGTTGGATAAGAAAAAATTATTTACCTTGGCCAACAGGGCAGATCAGCTCTGTTGGCCAGTTTTTGCCCAATGCAGGTATCGCACTGAAAGCAAAACGAGTTTTTATTGACTACAGCGGCCCAAAATATGACGGTGCTACATAGACATGGTCGGCCCCTTGTGTTCTTCGTACACATTGCCCTTCAGACCGTGGGCCTCGCGCTTTTCCATCAATTCCTCTAACCGCTTCCGGTCGATCTGGATGCCGCCGGGGTTGGACTGCGGCAGGGAGTGTTCCTGGAAGATCCTGCCCATGTGGTGGAGCAGACGGGTGACACCGAGAAACACATTGGGAGGTCTGCCGCTGTTCTGCTGCTGGAGGAGCGAGTTGGCGTAGGCATTGCCTTGTGCCGCAGCTTGGCTCAGCCAGTATGCGCCCATACTTTTGTCGTACTCCACGCCCTGGCCCATGAGGTACAGCTTGCCCAGCATATACTGCGCGTACTGGTTTCCGTCCTGCGCCGCATGGTCAAACCATTTTGCCGCCGCGGTGAAGCTTCGCTCTACATTTTTTCCTCTGTAGTACTCCTTGCCCAGACGGTAAGCGGCGTAGTCGTTCCCGCTTTGCGCTGAGGTTTCCAACCAACGCATACCATGTTCCAGA
>JAGAUY010000044.1 GCA_017620525.1 Oscillospiraceae bacterium
CTTCCTCGGGACGGGTGTAGGAAGCAGACTCAGCGGAGACGTTGACTTCGTCCTCGATGCCTGCCAGGGAGCCCAGCTCAGCTTCGACAACAACACCGTGGTCATGAGCGTACTCAACGACCTGCTTGGTGATGGCAATGTTCTCCTCAAAGGACTTGGAAGAAGCGTCGATCATGACGGAAGTGAAGCCGCCGTCGATGCAGGACTTACAGGTCTCGAAGCTGTCGCCGTGGTCCAGATGCAGAGCGATGGGGATGTTGGGGCATTCGATAACAGCAGCCTCAACCATCTTAACCAGGTAAGTAGCGTTGGCATACTGGCGGGCGCCCTTGGAAACCTGCAGGATAACGGGAGCATTCTCCTCCTTGCAGGCCTCGGTAATAGCCTGAACAATCTCCATGTTGTTGACGTTGAAAGCGCCGATGGCATATCCGCCGTCATAAGCCTTCTTAAACATTTCGGTAGTAGTTACAAGAGCCATTGAAACCAATCCTTTCTTAATCAGCGGCCAAGCCGCAGTTGTTCACATACATTATATCATACTTTTCCTTGAATTCAATAAAAAAATTTCACATATTCTCCATTCCCAAACCCCTGATAAACATCAGAACTCACTATTTACGTTTGGCGGAAAATAGCGTATAATCTAATAAGTAGTTATCTACCCAAATCAACTTAAGGAGTGTTTTTAATGAAACTGTCCCCTCTTCAGATAGTAAGATATCAGTACGAGCCCAAGCTCCCCGGCATGCTCAGAAACGGTATCTCTGAGATCTGTGTAAAGAACGGCAGCGCAACCGAGAGTGTTGCAGATCAGGAGAAGATCAAGGCTCTTTTCCCCAACACTTACGGAAAAAATGAGATCACCTTCCAGAAGGGTCAGAATACCTCTGAATCCAAGAAGCAGGTCGTCGGTGTGATTCTTTCCGGCGGTCAGGCTCCCGGTGGCCACAACGTTGTGTGCGGTCTGTATGATGCACTGAAGGCAACCGACAAGGACAATGTCCTGTACGGCTTCAAGGGTGGTCCCAGCGGTCTTCTGGACGACAATTATCTGATCTTCGATGATGCGTATATCAATCAGTTCCGCAACACCGGCGGCTTTGACATCATCGGTTCCGGCAGAACCAAGCTGGAGACCGAGGCTCAGTTTGAAGTCGTAGCCGAAACCTGCAAGAAGCATGGCATCACCGCTCTGGTCATCATCGGCGGTGACGACTCCAACACCAACGCAGCAGTCCTGGCTGAGTACTTCGCCGCCCACAAGACCGGCGTCCAGGTCATCGGCTGCCCCAAGACCATCGACGGCGACCTGAAGAATGAAGACATCGAATGCTCTTTCGGCTTCGATACTGCAACCAAGACCTACAGCGAACTGATTGGTAACATCCAGAGAGATGCCAACTCCGCAAAGAAGTACTGGCACTTCATCAAGGTCATGGGCCGCTCCGCTTCCCATGTCGCTCTGGAGTGCGCTCTGGAGACCCAGCCCAACATCTGCCTGATCGGCGAAGAAGTGGCCGCCAAGAAGATGTCCCTGGCTCAGATTGCCGACTACATCGCCGATTCCGTCGCTGCCCGTGCAGCAAAGGGCTGGAATTTCGGTGTTGCCATCATTCCCGAAGGCATCGTCGAATTCGTTCCCGAGTTCTCTGTGCTGATTGCTGAGATCAACGAACTGCTGGCCGGCGAGAAGACCGCTCAGTTCAACGCTCTGCCCACCTGGGCTGACAAGTACGCCTTCATCGAAGCAGGCCTGACCAAGGAGTCCATGGCTGTCTTTGCCATCCTGCCCGAAAACATCCAGCAGCAGCTGTTCCTGGAGCGTGATCCCCACGGCAACGTCCAGGTCTCTCTGATTGAGTCCGAGAAGCTGTTCTCCGCTCTGGTCGGCACCAATCTGGCTGCCCGTAAGGCTGCCGGCACTTACACGGGCAAGTACGCCCCCCAGCATCACTTCTTCGGCTACGAAGGCCGCTGCGCTTTCCCCTCCAACTTCGATGCTGACTACTGCTACTCCCTGGGCTACAATGCCTTCATGCTGATCCAGTATGGCTACACCGGCTACCTGTCCAAGGTTTCCAATCTGCAGGCTCCCGCCGAGGAGTGGGTTGCAGGCGGTATGCCCATGACCAAGATGATGAACATCGAAAGAAGAAACGGCAAGGACAAGCCCGTCATCCGCAAGGCTCTGGTCGAGCTGGACGGCAAGCCCTTCAAGTTCTTCGAGGCAAACCGCGCCGAGTGGGCCGTTGAGACCTGCTTCACCTACCCCGGCGCCATCCAGTACTTCGGACCTGCCGAAGTCTGCGACCTGACCACCAGAACCCTGGCCCTGGAAAAGGCATAATCTTCACCGCAACACTTCAAAACCCGCGCCTCCGGCGCGGGTTTTTTCTGCCATACGCAAAACACAGTTATCTTTACTGTTTCATTTAAGAATGCAGCAACACGATAAAACGCAATCAGAATTCCCGCGTGACAGGCTTTGCTTGCAATTTCTCTTCCGGTCTGCTATAATGCGCCGGGTAACTTTGGAGGGACGCATATGAATGCAGGTAAGAAAAAACTGAATACCCTGCTCTTTGGGGTTTACTGTACCATGATGCTGTGGCTGCTGTTCCATCGGGCAGGCCCTGCCGACGGGCTTCACTACTGGGAGCAGATCAAAATGAGCATCAACCTGATTCCCCTGCACACCGTCATGCGCTATGTCCGGCTGCTGGACTCCTCACGGCCGGTTCTGGTCCGGCTGGCAGTCATCAATCTGTTCGGCAATGTGATCATGTTCATTCCCCTGGGGTTCTTTCTGCCCCTGATCTTTGCCCGGCTGCGCAGGCTGTGGAAAACACTGATTACCACGCTCCTGAGCATCAGCATCATCGAAATACTCCAGTTGTTCACGCTTCTGGGCAGCTGCGATATCGACGATCTGATACTGAATCTTGCCGGTGCCGCCATAGGGTACGGCCTGTACCGGATGATGCCCGAATCATGAACAAAAGCCTGTCCCGCAACCGGGACAGGCTTTCAACTTATTCACTCAGGTCCACCCGCTCTGCCGCTTTGCATCTGCCTGTGGCAGTGTCGATGGTGAACAGCACCGCTTCCATTTTCGTGGGGCCGTCGGCCCACTTGTAGCGCTCCGTCAGATCTCCTCTGAATTTGGCGATGGACAGATCCGGTCTGATGCCGAGAACAGAATGTTTCGGACCGGTCATACCCAGATCCGTCACATAGCCGGTTCCCCCGGGCAGGATCTGCGCATCCGCCGTAGGCACATGGGTGTGGGTACCCCAAACCGCGCTGACCCGTCCGTCGAGCATATAGCCCATGGCCAGCTTTTCAGAAGTAGCCTCCGCATGGATCTCCACAAGGATGATCTTCGCGGTGATCTGCCTGAGGATCTTCTCGACCATCAGAAACGGATTATCCGGACCATAATCCATGTTGCACCGTCCGATCAGGTCGATGACCGCTATGCCGCCGAATCTGGTGTCAAATTCGGCCCACCCCCGGCCGGGAGCCTGGGGGGCATAGTTGGCGGGCCGGATAATCTGGGGGCAGTCGTCCAGGTAGGATACGATTTCCCGCTTGTTAAAGGTGTGGTTGCCCATGGTGATGCAGTCCGCACCGGCATCCAGGATATCCTCCCCCTGCTGGGGCGTCATGCCGACCACGGCCGCATTTTCGCCATTGACGATGACAAAATCCGCATTCACTTTCCGTTTAAGATAACGCAGGCTCCTGCGCACCCGGTCCATACCGGGGTTGCCCACCACATCGCCGACACACAACACTTTCAGATCCATGGGACTACCTCCATGTTTTTTCTTTCTAGTATATCCGAAAAAGCCGCCCGGTGCAAGCACCGGGCGGTGAATTCTTATCGGACAGATTTCGCGTATTCCGTGGGAGTGATGCCAAATTTCTCCTTAAACTGCCGGGAGAAATGGTGAACTGTGGAGTACTGCAGGGCCGCGGCAATCTCTGTAAAGTTCAGATCGTTTTCCCGGATCATCTGTTTGCTCTCCTGGAGCTTGATGCGCCGGATATATTCGCCGGGAGATATCTGCAGATTCTTGTGGAACAGCGCCGTCAAATAACTGGGGCTCACATCCACCTGTCTGGCAACCAGCGGCACCGACAGCTTTTCACGGATGTGGGTGCTGATGAAAATCTGTGCCTGCCGGATAATCTCATTTTCGCTGTGGACCGCATTGGAGGTCTGCAGCTTGCCGCCGGAGGGATTCAAGCTCTCCCGCAGCAGGATCAGCAGAAGTATATTCAGCTGGGAGATGATCAGATCATTGGAGAAGGCATCCATCCGCTCCTGCTCCCTGAGCATCTGCTGCAGCAGCTTTACCGCCTGCTGCGGGGCAGTAAACTTTCGGTTCAGCAACGGCGTGATATCCGCGCCTGCAAGATCGAAGGTCAGCGTCACGTACCGGGGCGCCACACCGATGTCTGAGTACTGCATATGCCACTGATTGGGGCCGTAAATGACGATATCGCCCTGCTTCAGCAGCAGGTCCTGTCCGTCTGCAACGGAGTGCATACTGCCCTGATCCACATAGGTCAGCTCGGGCATGGGATGAGACTCACCGGAGAACAGGAATCCCTGCTCCTTTTCATGGTAGAAGAAGGTATACAGTCCTTCCACCCGCAGCCGATGGTCCACCCGCAGGCTCTCGGTATTGCGCATACCGATGACCTCCGGCCAGATGGCAGCCGCCATCTCATAGGAGGAATCCCCCAGGAAGGGCGTCACTGAAAAGACAATTCCGCTCTTTACACACACAGACTTATCCAAATAGAAATGGAAGTAGCTCTCGCCGTCATTGGAGACAGACAGCACGCTCATACCGGTACCGCAGTTCAGCCAAACTTCCGACGCGGCGCGGTATACCGGAGCGTCACCGGACTGGAGCTGCAGAGTCTGACGTGCGCCCTTATCTACAATCTTGGCGGTATGAGCTCTTTCCGGCAAAATGGTTCCGAATCCCTGGAAACTTACCTGGTTCAAATTCCGAATCATGGCGCATACCTCCGAATAACACGAAATGGGACTACCAAGTGGTAGTCCCATTATTATACACGATATAGTCGAAAATGGCAAATATTTTGTTGAAAAATTTATCTCTGATATTCAAATTCGAAATCATAGATGTCAACGGTATCGCCATCGTTGATGCCCATCTCCTCCAGACGCTGGAACAGGCCGCATTTTCTCAGCTGCAGATCGAAATAGTTGCGGGATTCATAGTCGTCGAAGTTGATGTTCATGACCAGACGCTCCAGCCAGGTACCGGTAACCAGCCAGGTGCTGCCGTAGTGCTCAATTTCCAGAGCGTTGGGATCGCCGGGAGTCTCAATGACTTCCACATATTCAGGCTCATAGATGGTCACAGGAGGCAGGGTCCGCAGCTTCTCAGCCACAACACGCATCAAATTCCGGGTGCCCTGGGTGGTGCCGGCGGAGATCTCATACAGTTCGCAGCCTGCTTCCGCCACACGGGCGCGCAGCCGCTCCAGATTGTCGGAATCGGGATCAAGCAGATCGGTCTTGTTGGCAGCCACGATCATGGGGCGGTTGCTCAGATCCACGGAGTAATTTGCCAGCTCCTCGCAGATGGCATCAAAGTCCTCCACAGGATCACGGCCCTCGCTGCCGGATACATCCACCACATGCACCAGCAGGCGGCAGCGGTCGATGTGCCGCAGAAAATCATGGCCCAGGCCGGCGCCTTCCGCAGCACCCTCAATAATACCGGGGATATCCGCCATGACAAAGGACACGCCCTCATCGACATAAATAACGCCCAGATTGGGGAACAGAGTTGTGAAGTGGTAATTGGCGATCTTGGGACGGGCATTGGAAGTAACGCTCAGCAGCGTGGACTTGCCGACATTGGGGAAACCGACCAGACCCACATCAGCCAGCAGCTTCAACTCCAGAATAATGTCTCGCTCCTGGCCCTTGAGACCTGCCTTGGCAAAACGGGGAACCTGACGGGTGGGGGTAGCATAGTGGGCATTGCCCCAGCCGCCGCGGCCGCCCTTGGCGATGATGAAATCCTCGCCGGTGGACATATCCACGATGATCTGGCTGGTCTCGGCATCCCGGACCACTGTGCCCCGGGGTACCTGGATGACCAGGGGTTCACCCCGCTTACCGGCCATCTTGCGGCTCTGACCGTTGACACCGGACTGGGCAGTATACTTTCTCTTGTAACGGAAGTCCAGCAGCGTGGTCATATTGTCATTGACCCGCAGGATGACACTGCCGCCATGGCCGCCGTCACCGCCATCGGGACCGCCGGAGGCAACATACTTTTCACGGTGGAAGGCTACCGCACCATCGCCGCCGCGGCCGCCGCAGACGGTGATTCGAACTTTATCTACAAACATAATTAACCTCCTAAAAAGGAACACGGGTGTTTATACTGTCATAAATTGCAGTTTGGCGGGCAGTTTTAATCGACGCAGCCAACTATCAACGGCATACAAAACCAAACGGCAAACTGTAATTTATCACACTACAATTCAGAAGAAAAGAAGGACTGTCGCATTCAGTATGCAACAGTCCTTCGTTCTTCATACGATCAATTACTGCTCAGCGTAAACGGAGCACTGACGGCGATCCTTGCCCTTGCGCTCGAACTTGACGGTACCGTCAACCAGAGCGAACAGGGTGTCATCCTTGCCGATACCAACGTTGACACCGGGATGGATGTGAGTGCCTCTCTGGCGAACCAGAATGTTGCCGGCCAGAACAAACTGACCGTCAGCACGCTTGACGCCCAGGCGCTTTGCCTCGGAATCACGGCCGTTCTTGGTGGAACCGCCGCCCTTATGGTGAGCGAAGAACTGAATACCAATCTTCAGCATGGTGTTACACCTCCAAAACTTCGATATAATCAGGGTAATCGTCCCGCATGCTGATCAGCGTCAGCATCATACCTGCCAGGACCGCCTGAACGGTGTCCTCTTCGTCGCAGGAAGCGGGGAGCATCAGAGTAATACGAGCCTGCTCGTCTTTCACTCTGACCTTGGCCTTCGCGCCGCACACATCATTGATGGTGGCTTCGGCCATGGAAACAACGGCGGAGATGGCTGCGCAGACAATATCGCTGCCTTCCTCAGCGTAGCCGCTGTGTCCGGAAATGGAGAAACCGGTGATCCGGTCATTCTCCATGAAGAATTCGCATCTAGTCATAATATCAATTACAGTGCGATCTTGGTGATTTCCACCTTGGTGTAGGGCTGACGATGGCCCATCTTGCGCTTCTCGTTCTTCTTGGCCTTGTACTTGAAGACAACGATCTTCTTGCCCTTGCCGTTCTTAACGACCTTAGCCTCGACAGCTGCGCCCTCAACGACGGGAGCACCGATCTTGGAATTCTCACCGTCCAGGACAGCCAGGACCTGCTCGAACTTGACGGTCTCTTCAGCCTCAGCGTTCAGCTTCTCGATGTACAGGACATCACCCTCGGAAACGGTGTACTGCTTGCCACCGGTCACGATAACTGCTTTCATTTCTCATTTCACCTACTTTATATTGTGTAGTCTCGCTCTTAAGGCGGGTGTTTTTGACGCACCAACTTAAGCCCCTTCGATGCGGCTCACTTATTATAACAACAGGGTCATTCGTTGTCAAGAAAAACTTTCTGGTTTTCTGAATTATTTTCTGCCATCTTGCGTTTTTTTCTGATCCTTGCTATACTTTTGTGTACAAAGGAGGGACGGATATGAAACGTCTGATCGCCATTATTCTGGTCTGCGTTCTGCTGGGCGGCTGTTCGGCGGAAGCCCGGAAAACCGTCTACCATATGAACACCGTCATGGACCTGAAAATCACAGGCCGCGACGCGGACATCGCACTGGCCCGGGCGGAGACGATTCTGACCGATCTGGAGTCCCTCTGGTCCGTTACCGCCCCCGACTCCCCTCTCAGCCGGATCAATCGAGGGACCGACGTTCAGCTGGATCCGGCCAACCGGGCGCTGCTGGATAAGGCCGAAGCCCTGTCCCGGAGGACTGGCGGCGCCTTTAACCCAAAGCTGCGCTGCCTCAGTGAAGTCTGGGGATTTTATAACGAAAGCTACCGCGTTCCCACTGACGAGGAAATCGCCGCCGCGCTGAAGGAAGCTCAATGGGATCTGGGCGCCGCGCTGAAAGGCCATGCAGGCGCAAAAATCGCCGCAGATCTGCAGCAGCTGAATGTCCACAGTGCCATTTTGAATCTGGGCGGGAACGTCCAGACTTACGGCACAAAGGCAGACGGCACCCCATGGCAAATCGGAATTCAGGATCCGGACGGCGGTAATTATCTTGGTGTTGTGTCTGTCAGCGGCACCATGGCGGTGGTCACCTCCGGTGATTATCAGCGTTTCTTTGAAGCCGACGGGGTAAGATACCATCACATTCTGGATCCGGAAACGGGTTATCCTGCCGATTCCGGTCTGCGTTCCGTCACTGTGATCTGCGCCGACGGCATGACCGCCGATGCTCTCTCCACTGCCCTGTTCGTCATGGGTCTGGAAGAAGGCAGCGCACTCTGGCGGGAAAGCAATGATTTCGAAGCCGTATTCATTACAGCTGACGGCAGCATTTTCGCAACGGAAGGCGCCAATCTTTCCGGTTGCACTTATGAGGTGATCTCCAGGTGAAAAGCAAATACTTGGCGGCCGGACTGGGCGCGCTTCTGATCATATGCCTGGCGATCAGCTTCCTTCTGACCGGTGGTACTCCCGCGGTCCGGGCAGAGATCTCCAGTGAAGGCCAGGTCCTGCGTATCGTGGATCTGGGCATCGACCAGGAGTTCACGGTCTGCACAGACAGCGGCAGCAACACAGTTACCGTCAAAGACGGCAAGATCGCGGTAACGGATGCCGACTGTCCCGACGGCTACTGCATGGAGCGGGGGTTCTGCGACTCCGGAACCCAGATCGTGTGTCTGCCCCACCGGCTTGTGATCCGTTTCTTAGGTCACCAGGAGATTGATGGCATTTCCGGATAAAATATTTCAAAAAATTCTAAAATTCTGCTTGACAAACCGGGACCTCATGTGTATAATAAGCCATGTGCTTCGGCAAGAGGTACTTTACGGACGATTAGCTCAGCTGGCTAGAGCATCCGCTTGACGTGCGGAAGGTCATAGGTTCGAGTCCTATATCGTCCACCACAGTACCGATTGCCAAATAGCATATGGACGATTAGCTCAGCTGGCTAGAGCATCCGCTTGACGTGCGGAAGGTCATAGGTTCGAGTCCTATATCGTCCACCAGTTAAAAAAGACCATCCTTACGGATGGTCTTTTTTGTTTGGTATGGGTATCAAATATGGGGCCTGAACTCGCTTAAATGCCCCCGGCCTGACTGCGGCAGTTCCCCGGAATCATTTTACCACATCGATTCTGTATTATGTATAACTTTATTATATAACCTCACTGAGTTGCCGCATGATCAAGTTTGATCGATTTTGGCGTACAAAGAAGAAAAAGGGTGCGTCTACCTGCTGGCTGCATAAAAAATGCGGCATTGACAGGAAAACTATCCGCCGCCTCCGCGCCAATGAAAACGCAGAGACCAAACACGCAACAAGCTCTGTACAGCGCCGGATTGCCCCCTGGAAGATATCGCACAATATCAAAAAGACGACCCTCAACACAAAGGCACCATCCATCCGGATGGTGCCTTTTCAACTTCATTTCGCCGAAAAGAATATCTTTTCTTCCCCGTTCTCCGTAAAACGATAACATTTTACGTCAAAGATTCTTTCAATGACCCCCGCCTTCAGACATGATTCCTTCGTGCCTGCAAAACATACCTTTCCATCCTCCAGGATCACCAGATCATCGGCATATTCCGCCGCCAGCGTCAGATCATGGAGGATCACCAGAAATGTCTTCTTCCGCTGCCGGTTGATGTACCGCAGCTGCCGCAGAAAGGCCGCCTCATAAGACTGATCCATGTGGGCCGTCGGCTCATCCAGCAAAGCAATGGGCGTGTTCTGGGCCAGGATCATGGCCAGATTCACACGCTGACGCTCGCCGCCGGACAGGGTGTCCACGAAACGGTGACACAGCTGCTGGGCATTCGCATCCGCAATGGCCCGTCCGATCATTTCCCGGTCCTTTGCGCTGAATCTGCCGGTCAGATCCAGATAGGGACTGCGGCCCATGCCGATCAGCTCCTCCGCCGTGATGTGGGGCGCGGGCATGGTCTGGGGCAGGACCGCAACCGTTCGTGCCCGTTCTTTCGGGGGAAGAAAGGCCAGGTCCTTCTCCCCTTCCGTGATCTGCCCGGTGTAGGGGATTTCCTGATTCAGACAGCGAAGCAGCGTGGATTTACCGCTGCCGTTGCGGCCCAGCAGCACCGTCAGCCGGTGGGGTCTCAGGGAAAAGGTGACATTCTCCAGCACACGCTTATCATCAAAAGCAGCGGAAATATTACGAAATTCCAGCATATTTCCTCCTCCGGCACAGCAAAAACAGAAAATACGGCGCGCCGACCACACTCATCAGAATACCCACAGGCAGCTCCGACGGTGCAAACAGCACCCGTCCCAGAAGATCCGCCAGCACCACAATGATACCGCCCACCAGAGCAGCGCAGGGCAGCAGCCGCACCGGCCGCTCTCCAACCAGCCGTCTGGCAATATGGGGAACCACCAGACCCACAAATCCCAGCAGTCCCGCAAAGCTGACCACAGCGGCAGCTCCCGCCGCAGCGCAGGCCAATGCCATCAACCGCAGGCGCTTCACCCGGATGCCCAGCGCAGCCGCCGCAGAATCGCCCAGGCACAGCACACCAAGCTGATTAGAAAGGCCCAGCGCCCCCAGGAAGGATACGATGATGATTGCCGCAGGCACCGCCAGTTCACCCAACTGTACTGCCTTCAGACTGCCTACCGTAAAATGGTTATATTGGGCCAGTATCCCCTCATCCAGCAGCGACAGAAATGAAATCGCAGCATTGAGCAGCGTGGTCATGGCGATACCGATGAGCAGAATCGCCGACCGGGAACCGGACAGACGATCCGCTGCCGTCAGGATCACCAGAGCTGCGCCAAAGGCGCCCGCAAAAGCCGCCGCCGGCAGGATCTTCCCCGCTGCCGGTGCTGCTGCCAGCATCACAATCACCGCCAGTCCCGCACCGGAATTGATGCCGATGATATTCGGTCCTGCCAGTTCATTGGCTGTGACGCTCTGCAAAAGCACACCGGCTGTGGACAATCCCATCCCTGCCAGGATTCCTGCCGCCACTCTGGGCAGCCTCAGCTGCCAGAGTATGATGCCGTGGGCAATCTGTCCCCGCCCGGTCAGGGCGGAGAAGAATTCCGGCAGCGACAGCGCTGCGCTGCCGAAATACAGTCCCGCCAGCGCCGTCAGCAACAGGACCGGCAGCAGGATCAGGATCTTACGCTTGTAACTCATAATCACGCTCCATAGAGAAGATCGATCAGATACGCATAGGCCTCATCCCAGCGGGCATTGGGTTTATACTGAAACAGGTCCTTCGGAAGTATATGGACATTTCCCTCTTTCACAGCTGACAGGCTGCTCCACACAGGATCCGCCAGCAGGCTTTCCATATAGGCTCTTCCGCTGCGCTCATCGCCCATGGTGGTGTAAAGAATATAGTCCGGATCTGCCAGCAGGATCTCTTCCGTGCTCAGGCCATCCAGCAGGACAGGGGCCTCATCCGCAATGTTCTCTGTGCCCAGCACATCAAGCATCTGACACACAAAATTGTTTTCCGCTGTCTTAGCCTTGGTGACCTTGGCAGTGGAACCGGCACGGACAAAGAGAATGGTCGGCTGGTCTTCCCGGTTTCTTGCCTCATTGACCATATGCTCCACCCGCTGGGCCATTTCCGTTCCATAAGTCTTCGCCAGATCCTCGCGGCCCGTCAGATCGGTGCAGATTCCCAGAAGCTGCAGATAATCCGCCAGCGTATCCACCCGGAAGCCGGCTGCGGGGATCCCAGCCTCCCGGAGGGCATCGGCGCATTCTGCCTGCCCGGCGATCTCCGGGGAATAGATCACAAGGTCCGGCCCGGACGCCACCAGCAGCTCCAGATTGATGGCTTTGCCCGCGCCGTCATCGACGAGTACGGCGCTTTCTCCCGCGAAGCCGCGCTCCACAGACTCGCCCACAGTGATATCCACCGTGCCGCCGGCGGTGACCCAGACATCCGCCAGGGAAGACAGCAATACCGCCACCGTTTCCGGATTCCGAGTCACGGTAACTTCCGCGCCGGTGCTGTCTGTGAAGGTGCAGGTATCATCCCCCGCTGCCGGGACAGATGCGTCTGCGCAGCCTGTGAGCATCAGGATGCACAGCGCAATCGCAGCAATTCGCTTCATTGCCCTACCTCACACATCATCCCCGGGCAGAAATTCATCGGTCATCAGCCGGGCCTGAACATTCTCAAAGCCCAGACGGTTCACCGTATCATTAAAGCGCTCACCGGGAATACCTTCGTTCTTAAAGAGGTGAATGACCTTTTCCACAGTCTGCAGCACTTCCTCCCGGTCTGTGAAAATCTTCTCCAGCGGACGTCCGTTAGCGCCCTTTTTGCCGCCTCTGCCGCCGATAAAGATGCGGTAACCGCTGGTATACTGCTCCACCACATGGAAGGGGCACTTTCCCACACAACGGCCGCAGTGGTTGCACTGTTCGATGTCCACCTTCAGCTTGCCCTCTTCCACATGGGCGATTCTGATGGGACAGACCTCCTCGATCCTGCACTTTTTACAGCCGCGGCACTTGTCCAGATCCCGCTGCGGCACCTTCTGACCCACGATGCCCAGGTCATTTACATTGGGCCGGACACAGTTGTTTGGACAGCCACCCACGGCGATCTTGAGCTTATGAGGCAGCTTTACATCGTGATATCCCTTATAAAACCGCTCATGAATCTCATTTGACAGTCCGAAGGTATCAATCAGACCATACTGGCAGGTAGTACCCTTGCAGGAGACCACAGGACGGACCCTAGGGCCGGTACCGCCGGTCTCCAGACCGAACTGTTCCAGATATGTACGCAGAGGCTCGATGTTTTCAAAGGGTACACGCTGGATCTCCACGGTCATACGGGAAGTCATGGCAATCTCCCCCTTGCCGAAGCGGGCAGCGGCATCTGCAATTGCCCTGGCTTCCTGCGCGGTGATCTTACCATTGCGGGTAATCACGCGGATATTGAAGCAATCGGGCGTTGTTTTGTCCCAAAGGCATCCCAGGCCCTTGACCCGTGCCACTTCCTCGGGAGTGACGGCACATTTCACCTGTGCTGCGCGGTCATCCGTGAACGTCTCCACGTTCTTCGCAGCAACTGCTGCGTCATCCAAAATCATATTATTCATAGCAAGATTCCTTTCGTGGTGTCTTCCTGTTTTGTATTATACTACAGTAAAATATTACCATTATTATTACCTTTCGTCAATTGCTGCCTTTGAATTGTCTCTGAGGCGGAAATCACACTTGACCGCGACTCTTTTTTCCGCTATGATAAAATGAAATAATAATTGCTGCACACCAGCGAAAAAGGAGCTGTTTTTCCATGCCCTCCACCGCCAGGATCCTTGAGATCCTCTTCTATTCCATGACCGCCTTCATCCCCTGGCTGATGCTGGCCCTTTATCCCTTCCGCAGCCGCCTGCGCTTCTCCGGGGAGCTGATCGCCATCCCCTCGGCCATTCTGGCAGCCGCTCAGATCGCCGCCGACATGGCTCTGATTCTCGGATCGACCGACAATGTCTTTCTGATCCGTCTGATCCTGATTCTGATTGACGTGGGCCTGTGCGTTGCCGCCATCCGTGCACCGCTGACCGAAGTGGCGATCAATACGCTGATGGTCCTGATTCTGGCTATGGCCAGTATTCTGGGTGCCAAGACCCTGACCACCGCTGTGGCTATGGCCCCCGCCTTCAGCTGGATCAACACTGTGATCCTGCTTGCACTGGAATGCGTGCTGGTGGCGGTTTACTTCTTTGCACGGAAGTATCTGGGCCAACTGGCAAGCAAGGCAGCAGATGCCCCCGTGGAAAGTGTCACTGAGGAACCTGCAGAACCCGCGCAGACCATCACCGAGGAGCTGCCTGCAGAAGAAATCATCCCCGAAGAAACCCCGGCCGAGGCCCCCCAGGAGGCTGACGCCATACTGAAGTCCGCAACCCGCAGGCTTCCCATTTTCCAGTTTTCTCAGAAGGCTTCCGCCGGAGAAGCGGAGAAGCGTCTGCAGACCGTGCAGTACGACAACCTGCTCAGACGCATTGACCAGTCCCAGCAGCTGCGGCATGATCTGGATCAGCAGACCAAGTCTATGATCATGCATCTGAACAACAAAGACTATGATAAGCTGCGCGCTTCCCTGGCAGCAATGCAGGAGCGCTTCCCCGCAGAGTCCACCGGTGTCTGCAGTGGACAATCCGATCTGGATGCAGTCCTTACCTACTTCCTGCGCCGTGCCGAACGCAACGGCATCAGGATGACTGCCAACGTTCAGCTTCCCGGCAGCACCTGTATGGATTCCAAAGATCTGACCGTCCTGATCGGCAACCTGCTGGACAACGCTCTGGAGGCCTGCAAGGCTCAGAGCAGCAGCGACCGCCGGATCACGGTTTCCGGCAATGTCTACGGCCAGGCCCTTCGCTTTGTGGTAGAGAATACTTACGAACAGCCGGTACAGCAGGACCGGCATGGCACCTACCTCTCCGCCAAGCATAACGGCGGCCCTGGTACCGGACTGGATGTGGTCCGTTCCATCACCGAGCGCTGCGGCGGTACCCTCAGGATCGATCATACCAACGGCATCTTCCAGGTTACCGTAACGCTGAACACTTAATTGGAATTAAAAAATCCCCCGGCAGTGCCGGGGGATTTTTGCATCTCGGATATTACTTGCCGCAGAATTTCTGAGCGACTTCCACGATGTGCTCCGCGCACAGGCCGAACTGCTTCAGCAGAGCGGCAGCAGGACCGGAATGGCCGAACTCGTCGTTGACGCCGATACGCTTGACGGGAGTGGGCAGCTTCTCAGACAGCACAGCGGCCACTGCTTCGCCCAGACCGCCAATGATGGAGTGCTCCTCGCAGGTGATGATCTTGCCGCACTTTCCGGCAGCTTCCAAAACCAGCTCCTCATCCAAGGGCTTGATGGTGGCCATGTTGATTACCATGGCGTTGATACCGGACTTTGCCAGTTCTTCCGCAGCAGCGATGGCTTCATAAACCATCAGGCCGTTGGCGATGATGGCGACGTCGGAACCGTCCTTCACGATCTCGCCCTTGCCGATCTGGAACTGATAGTCTTCCTCATGGAAAACAGGAACAGCGGCACGGCCGAAGCGCATATACACAGGGCCCTCATGCTCGTAGGCAGCCTTGACCATGGCCTTTGCTTCCACATCGTCAGCGGGGCTCATGACCACCATACCGGGGATGGACCGCATCAAAGCGAAGTCCTCACAGCACTGATGGGATGCACCGTCCTCACCGACGGAGATGCCACCGTGAGTTGCGCCGATCTTGACATTCAGATGGGGATAGCCGATGGAATTGCGGACCTGCTCGAAAGCACGGCCGGCGGCGAACATTGCAAAGGAGCTGGCGAAGGGAACCAGACCCATGGAAGCTGCGCCTGCCGCCACAGCCATCATATTACCCTCAGCGATGCCGCAGTTGTAGTGACGCTCGGGGAAAGCCTTCTTGAAGGTGCCGGTCTTGGTGGCGCCTGCCAGGTCGGCATCAAAAACGATCAGATTGTCGTGCTCCTTGCCCAGCTCAACCAGAGCGTTGCCATAGGATTCACGGGTTGCGATCTTCTTAACGTCTGCCATATTATTCAGCCTCCACTTCTGCGAGCTTTGCCTTCAGCTCGTTCATAGCCTGCTCATACTCTGCATCATTCGGTGCCTTACCGTGCCAGCCGGCCTGATTTTCCATATAGGAAATGCCCCTGCCCTTGGTGGTCTTCATGATAATCGCAAAAGGCTGACCCTTGATGGTCTTGGCGTGCTCCAGAGCGGCTTCGATCTGGTCAAAGTTATGGCCGTCGATATGCTCCACATAGAAGCCGAAGGAAGCCAGCTTATCGCCGATGGGATAAGGACTCATAACCTTCTCAACAGCGCCGTCGATCTGCAGGCCGTTGTTGTCAATGATAACGCACAGGTTGTCCAGCTTGTAGTGGGAAGACAGCATCAGTGCTTCCCAGACCTGGCCTTCCTGGATCTCACCGTCACCCAGCAGTGTGTAAACGCGGCAGGGATTACCCTGGTGCTTGGCAGCCAGCGCCATGCCGGCAGCGGTGGAAATGCCCTGGCCCAGAGAGCCGGTGGACATATCAACACCGGGAACCGTGTTCATATTGGGATGGCCCTGCAGATAGCTGCCGATCTTGCGAAGGGTCAGCAGATCCTCTACGGGGAAGAATCCGCGATGTGCCAGTGCGGAATACAGACCGGGAGCAGTGTGGCCCTTGGACAGGACAAAACGATCGCGGCTGTCCATCTTGGGATTCTGGGGATCAATATTCAGTTCTTTGAAATACAAATAGGTAAACATATCTGCAGCAGACAGGCTGCCGCCGGGATGGCCGCACTTGGCAGCATGGGTGGATTCAATGATGCCCATGCGGACCTTGCATGCGGTCACGCGAAGTTCCTTCTTCTCGCTCGGTGTCATAGTTGTCCTCCTTGAAAATACCCTTTGTGGTAATATTTTTGTCAGGTTGGCATTCCTGTATTTAGTATACATCGAATGGCGAAGTTTTGTCAACCTGAGATGTGGAGAGAAAGATGAAAAGCGGTACAGCCAGGGCTGTACCGCTGAGATTTATTCTGTTTCTTCTTTTTTCTTCCCGGTAGACGCAAGACAGCACAGCACCACCGTCATACCAACAGCCACCAGAAGTCCCGCAGACATAAAGCTATAGGCAAACAGCGCCTGATCGCCGTGTCGCTGGACATGATATTCCATGTATCCGGCCAGGCCCAATGCCGCCGCAATGACCACCCACAGCGCGACAAACCAGCCTTTGAAGCCTCTGGTACGGACCATCCGTACAGAAAACAGCACGATGGCCAGCACCAGCGCAACCAGTCCCAGAATCTGCACAACGCTGACAAAGCCGTTGCTGCGCAGGAACAGGGAATCATACCGGGTGCTGTCCAGCAGGATCTGGCTGGCGCCGTAGCCGGCCAGAAACAGCAGGCTGACATCACCATCCCTGATCGGCTTTTTCCGCAGCGCAGCGATGCCGCACCAGATCAGAAGCGCCAGTACAATCACCGCCGTAACGATGGACTGGAGCATAAACGTTGCCAGCCGGTTCTCCACCACACCGGAAACCGCGTTGGTAACCGGATATGCCATGGGAAGCCCCACGGTTTCCGGCATCAGAATGCCTCTGTCGGAGGAATTAAAAAACGACGCGAGTCTGCCCACCGCGATGCCTGCGCCGCCGCTCAGAGCCATACAGTCCAGCATCTGCGGAAGATTTCTGGAGATCCGCAGCAGCCGCAGTACACAGGCGCAGAAGATGCACGCAGCGAAAACGCCCAACAGCGCATAACCGCCCCAGGAGTAATCCGTCATGGCAGCCTTAAAACTTATGTAGCTGTCGGTTCGGCAGTACCAGTGGACCAACCGACCCAGAATCAGGGAAGACACGATGCTCAGCGGGATCATCAGGCCCGCAGCCACAGAATTGCGGCTTTTGTGATAATACAGTGCCAGGAATGACGTGCCTGCAATGACCGCAGCCAGTCCCACAACGATGGCGCTCCAGTAAATAAACGTTCCACCGCTGATAAATGCGATTTGTTCCATAGCATCAACCTCCACCCGGCAGCGCCGTTGCGAAATAGAAGATATCACTGATCTGCCGCTGAGTTCCGTAGTGTACCGCATTGATCAGCTGATCATTCATTGCAATAACTGCGGTCTGGCCGCCGTCGAGGGTATATGCCTTCTCGCAGCCCAGCTTCGCCACCTCATCAGCAAATGTATGGATGGTGGGCGTTGCGTTGTAACCCGCCTCCATGTTGCACACCACGACCACATAGTGCAGATTTCCCCGCTGACACAGCGCAGCTCTGGGGAAATGGTCGTTGACCTCACCCAGGTGGTATTCCCAGGGTTCCACGCGCTTGTAATCGTCGATCAGGATGGGACCAAAGGCGATGCTGAAACGGATGTTGTTTTCATCCACAAACTGCTGCGCCTGCTCCATGGTAGTGATGTCACCGCGGTAGGAGAAAACCAGATCACCCTTGTCATCAATATAGCAGGTATCCACCACCCAGCCATTGACACGCTGAACCACGCCGTCGTAGACGATGACACCCTGGCGGCGGTACTTATAGAAGTCGCCGGAGGATGCCACCACCGCATTGACACTGGCAGCCATCTCCGTGGTCACATACTGCTTGTCGGAGCCGTACTCACCGCCGGCAAGAAAACGGCGGAACTGGGAAGGATGGGCGATCTTGACCTCAGAGAAGGTATAGATGCAGCCATGGATCTTCTGCTTCCAGGTGACGGCGAAAATGGTCTCATCCAGATAATACATCACATCGGACTGATCCCAGATGGGTGTTTCAGTGGTAAACAATGTCTCCTGACCGTCCAGGATCTCCGCCGCTTCATCCAGCAGCCACTGAAGCTCGGCTGCGGTATCCGCCGTACCGAAACACTCCTGGTTCGGCTCAGGAGCCACCAGGTCAGAATCAGAGAGCCAGTAAACCTTCTCAACAGAGAGGACACCATCCAGCGCGCTGCTGATCTCATTGGTCATGAACATATCGTAGCGGTCCATCAGTTCCGAATCGGATGCTTTCTCAGCCATCGGTCTGCACCAGAAGCCTCCCACCAGCGCATAGGCAAAAAACAATACGCTCAGTACCGTCAGCGCCGCGGTGCCGGTCAGCGCAAAATACCTGCCGTATTTTCCAAAAAACGCGCGGATCTGCTCCCACGCGGATTTCCATTCTAATCTGGGCACACAAGTCCCCTCCGTTTTCCACGAGATTTGACTACAGTCGGGAAATTGACCATAGATTTTTATTATAACAACAGAATACGTCAATGTCAATTTATCCGTTGCGGAAAAAACTGACACAAAAAGCTCCCCACCCAAATCCTGAGCAGGGAGCCAGTTTCATGTTATCGGGCAAAGGACGCTTTTTTGATCTTTCTGATGCCCAGACGGTGAATCAGCACCGTCACTGCAACCAGAATCAGGATGCCGAAGGTCATCACCGTGTAGGCAAACAGAGCCTGGTCGCCATGGCGCTGGACATGGTATTCCATATAACCCACAACGCCCAGCATTGCCAGAACTACCACCCACAACGAAACGAAATAGGGCCGCATACCTCTGTTCTTCACCATCCGCACAGAGAATACCACGATCGCCAGGACCACAGCCACAGCACCCAGGATCTGCACGATGCTGATAAAGCCGTTGCTGCGCATGAACAGGGAATCGTAACGGGTGCTGTCCAGAATGATCTGGCTGCCGCCGTAAGCGGACAGGAACAACAGACAGATGTCACCGTCGCGGTAAGTTCTTTTGCCGGTCTTTTCGCCGCTCAGCTGGATCAGAAGGATAATCACGATCACCGCCGTGACCACAGACTGCAGCATAAAAGTCGCCAGACGGTTTTCAACCTGGCCGGAAACCGCATTGGTGATCTGCCAGGCAAAAGGCAGTCCCATATTTTCAGGCATCACCATACCTCTGGCAGAGGTATTATAAAAAGAAGCCAGTCTGCCCACGGCAATGCCCGCGCCGCCGGCCAGGGCCATGCAGTCCAGCATCTGGGGAAGATTCTTCACAATCCTTACCAGCCGCAGCGCGCAGGCGCACAGCAGGCAGGCGCCAAATGCACCCATCAGCGCATAGCCGCCGCTGGAGTAATCCGTCATGGCAGCGCTCATGCTGGCATAGCTGTCAGCACGGCAGTACCAATGGATAAAGCGGCTCAGTACCAGAGAAGATGCAATGGACAGCGGGATCATCAGGCAAATGGCCAGACCGTTTCCGCTTCTGCGGGAATACAGCGCCACAAAGACCGCGATGGCCGTCACGACAGCCAGAGTCAGAATGATGGAGCTCCAGTAGATAAAGGAGCCATTGGTAATGAACGCAATCTTTTCCATGGCTCATTCTCCTTCCGGCACTGCCGTGGCAAAATAAATGATGTCGCTGATCCGCCGCTGGGTACCATAGTCCACGCTGCTGATCATCTGATCATCCATACAGATGACGGTCGTCTGTCCGCCATCCAGGGCATATGCCTTTTCGCAGCCAAGCTCGCCGATGTACTTTGCGAAAGTATTGATATTCTGGCGGCCCTGATAGCTGGATTCGCCGCAGCAGTTCACCAGCAGGTAATGCAGGCTGTCCATCTGGCACAGCGCAGCGCGGGAATACTCATTGCCCACCTCGCCCAGAGCGTAGGAAGCGGTGGTCTTGACTTCGCCGTTGTCCACCAGGACAGGACCAAAGGCCAGACTGAAGCGGACATCATTCTCTTCCACAAACAGCTTGGCCTCATCCTCGTTGGCAAACTGATCGCGGTAAGAGAATACCAGATCGCCGTCGTCATTAATGAAGCAGGTATCCACATAGTGGCCCTCAAAGCGCTGGACCTCACCGCCATAGACGATGGTTCCATAGGAACGGAATTTATAGAAATCACCGGAAGATGCTACAACAGCATTGACGCTTGCAGACATCTCAGTGGTGGTGTACTGCTTGTCAGAGCCGTACTGTCCGTCAGCCAGGAATCTGCGGAACTGGGATGCATGGGCGATCTTGACCTCTGAAATGGTATATACAGAACGGTCCCGGATCTCCTTCCAGGTGATGACCAGGATCGATTCATCGTAGTAGTAATAGATTTTGTCGCCATTCCAAACAGGGGTTGTCTCACTAAAGAGCATTTCCTGACCGTCGATCAGATCAGCCGCTTCCTCCAGAAGCCACTGCAGCTCCGCAGGGGTATTGGCGGTGCCATAGCAGGCGGGATTGGGCTCCGGCGCAACCAGATCGGAATCGGACAGCCAGTAAACCTTATCCACAGCAAGAACACCTTCCAGGGCATTGCTGATCTCGTTGGTCATGAACATGTCATATTTGTCCATCATTGCCACACTCTGGGCATCGGACTTGGACGCGGCAGTGCCGGATCCGGCGCCGGTCAGCACCGTCAGCAAAAGCGTCAGAGAAATGGCCGTGCAGAATACAGCCAGCACACCAGTCAGGATCGTGCGCAGAGTGCTGCTGCCGCGCTCAGATGCCTGAGCCGTCAGCTCCGGGGTCTGCAGTGTCGTTTCAGACAACACACGTCACCTCTCTCAGTACAGAATGCCGCCGGATATGGCATCCAGCAGATCATTGTCGGAAACTACCTGCCAACGGTCGTTTTCATAGACCAGATTGACGGTAAATTCCATGGTCATCTCCTGTGCATCGTTTTTCAGTGCCTCAACTGCAGCATCATAAAGAACAGCCATAACGAAATCTTCGCGATACTCGTTGTTTTCGTCGTAGATTTCAGCAGCATCCTCAGCTTCCTTAACGCGCTGCTCCAACAGTGCCTGAGAACGCTCGCGCAGGACAGCCGTCACACTGGTGATATCCAGACCGGTCAGCGTCACCTTCTGAGCTAGACCGTTGTCGGTGGCATAGCAATCGCCTACAACACTGTAGGACAAGCTCTCAGTATACGCATTCCACAGCAGAGCACCCACAGCATCGGCAGGTTCACGGTCCAGACCCAGACTGGGGTTGCCGGAAATATGACTGCTGACCTGATCATAGTCCGCGTCGCAGACCGCATCCATAAAGGCCAGGACGGTATTCTGCGCCTCATCAGGGGGTGCAGTCAGCACAGGATCTGCATCCAGGGAAGTAAAGCTCAGATAAACTGCGCCGACAGCGGCGCCGATGGCAACAAGCGCAAACAGCACGCAAATGATATTCCGAATCTTCATGTCGTCTCTCCGTATTTCTAGTCCTAATTTGGACATAATATATAGAATCTCATTATATCAGCACATTCGGTCAATGTCAATTTCAAGCTGCAGAAAAACTCACATTTTCACTGTATATCCGCAAGCAAAAACTCCCCACCCAAATGGGTGGGGAGTTCTCATTTCAATTCAGACAATCAGCTCTGAAAAACTCAGGGCATCAGGTCCTCGTTGATGTTCCAGCAGACATAGTAGGTACCGATCTGACCGGCAACGATGAACTCATCGGGGTACTCAGTCTTCAGGGTAGCGATCTCATTGGTGGGAACATCGTCGATCAACAGCCAAGTGCCGTTCTTGAAGTTGGTCAGCATGTTGTTAGCGTCGTCAGACAGGTAGAACTTCAGTTCGTTCATGGTGACAACGTCAGCATTGTGGTAGTTGGGGTTCTTGGTCAGGGTGATGACAGAGCTGTGCTCCCAACCGCTCATGGTGTAAGCACCGTTGCAGACGTAGGTGGAAGCATCGGTTGCCCAAGCTTCGTCAACGTTAGCAGCGTTGTAGACGGGGAAGTAGGTGGGGAATGCCAGCAGCTCGTTCCAGTAAGC